>JAKLQB010000867.1 GCA_022013615.1 Desulfobacterales bacterium
CTTTTCGGGCTGAGCGTATCATTTCACCGGCCTTTTTCAATACTTCCTCATATCCACGAATGACCCATATGTATTCATAAGTGGTTTCCTGGGATGCCTCGGTGAGTTGTTTCTTAAGGGTTGAAAGATTGGATTCAAACCGGTTGCGGAGTCTTTTCATCAGTTCGTCAGGAGGCAAAGGGACGTACAGTCCATTTTCTACCTCCAGAACCAGTCCCCTTTTGGTCATGTTACGCAGAACGTCATAGATCCTTGATCTGGAAATTCCCGAAAGCCTGCTCAACTGGGACCCGTTGGATGGATGTTTTGCCACCAGGGCGAGATAGCAAGAGATCTCGTATTGCGAAAAACCAAGTTGATTCAATTCGTTGTAGGTATCCATGATTATTGTTGTTGCTATTGGAGTAGCGGCATTCCCTCGTATGCTGCTACCATATTAGCAACAAAATAAACAAATATCTAAAATATTGTCAAGCATTTTTTAAAGTGAGACATGTATTTTTTGAGAAATATGCAAGCCTGAGAACGCCCTTGACAACGAGCTCTCCGGTAAGGTAGAGATTTCGCATATATAGGGAATCAGGGGAACGCTAAGCGTTGTGCTTGACTCGGTCAATCCAGAAGGTAGTGAAAAGACAAAGGCTATTATTGATGCAATCCCATTAAAAATAAAAAGGTGAGAAGATGGAAAAACTGATTATAACTGCGGCACTAACTGGTTCCGGTCCCACCAGGGAGAATAACCCACATATTCCATACAGCCCGGCTGAGATCGCTGATGAGGCCTTGAGATGCTGGCGGGCAGGGGCTGCTGTGGTTCATGTCCATGTCCGGGATCCTGAAACGGGTCTCCCTGCTTTCGAGCGAAAGCTGTTCGTCGAGGTTGTGGAAAGGGTGAGGGCCGAAAGCGACATTTTAATAAATCTCACTACCAGCGCTTTTAACCTGGAGGGTCCTGATGCGGGTGAAAGGCGTCTCATGCCGGTGGATCTGGGGCCGGATCTTTGTTCCCTTGATATTGGCAGCCTGAACTTTCGAGGCAGGGTCTTTATAAATCCTTCTGAGTGGGTAGAGACGGCTGCGGACAGAATGCGAAAAGCCGGAGTTAAACCTGAGATGGAGGTCTTCGAACTGGGTCATGTGCGACAAGCCCGTGATTTGGTTGAACGCGGTCTTGTGGAGGACCCACCGTATTTCCAGCTTTGCCTGGGCATTGCCTGGGGAGCTGAGGCCGACCTGGAGACCCTTTTGGCATTGAAGGCCAAGTTACCCGCCGGTGCTCAATGGTCTGTTCTTGGTGTTGGACAGAGACAGTTGCCTATAACAACCCATGCCATGCTCATGGGAGGCCACGTCAGGGTCGGGTTTGAAGACAACCTGTTCCTGAGTCGCGGAGTCCTGGCAGAGAGCAATGCCCGATTCGTGGAACGTACTGTGAACCTGGCCGGTCTACTGCAGCGGGAAGTGGCCAACTGTAAAGAAGCCCGCGCGATCCTGGGGATACCGCAACTTGCATAGCCTGTCTGCTGCGATGGAAGGGAGCCTTGCAGTCCTCTTTATTTTATCGTAAGCGTTCACAGGTTCTGAGTTCACCGTTCTGAGTTACCTTTTTTCAATGACCTTGCGAGTTAACTCCCGGGCCATCTGCCATGCAACAATATCCTCGAATCGTTCTATTCTCGTGCGTTTTTCGTAACTTCTCAATAAATTCGGGCTGCATTAATAAAATCCCCCTCAATCCCCCTTTGCAAAAGGGGGAAGTAGTCGGAATGCCAGGACTTATTGAGATGTCACAAAAAATCTTTCCAATCTAAAGTGATCTAAAGAAATACTGGTTTCCCCGGTATCTATTAATTCAGCAATCAATTGACCGGTTATGGGGGACAGGGCCATTCCGTCTCCTTCATGACCCGCCGCCATTATGAGCCCTTCAATGCCTTGAACTTTGCCCAGTATTGGCAAACCGTCCGGCGTATACGGCCGAAGCCCTGCAAATGATCTAATAATATGCATATTCTTTAACCGGGGAATTATTCTTGATGTGTTTTTTAGTATATTATTGATTCCCTCATAGGTTGTGCGTTTATCAAAACCTACAAACTCTCGAGTTGAACCAAGCAACAGGTTCCCACTTGATGTTTGATCCATTGATATTCCTACCCCCTGGGTCTCTGCCAGGGAAGGATCAAATTTGGCGGCAATATACCCTGCGGATAATAACCCCCTCCCTAAAATTTGAGGGGCTGCTTCAGTTACTAAAATTTGACCTCGCCTGGGTTTAATAGGAATATCCAGGTCTACCAGCTTACCAATTTTTGCAGCATAAGCCCCGGTAGCATTTACTATAATGTCAGTTTCTATTTCGCCTTTTGTGGTTTTTATTGACCTTACTTTGCCAGACTTTAATTTAATTCCTGTTATCTCTATATGTGTTAAAACTTCCGTCCCTAATTTTTTTGCAGCACTAATAAAAGCAAAAGTAAGAAGTATGGGATTTACCTGTCCATCTAAAGGAGAGAAAGCTGAACCAAGAATCTTTTCTGACAAAGACGGTTCCATCTTTCTTGCCTGGTCCGTATCCAAAAGAGAAACATCCAAACCTATCTTTTGCTGTTTCTCCACAAAGAGTTTCATGGCCTGAAGTTCTTGTTCATTTTCAATAACGACCATTCCGCCATGGTTTTTATACTCTATGTCAAAGTCGAGTTCTTCTCTCAGATGATCAAACCTTTTTTTACTCTCTAAGGCCAATTCAAGATGCACACCGGGTTTTTTTGATTGTAAGAAAATCAGTCCATCACATGCACTGGAGGCACCTGAAGCAAGGTCGTCTTTCTCTAACAAAACAACTTCAATTTTCCTTTTAGACAGATGATAGGCTATGGAAGAGCCAATAACGCCCCCTCCGATTATCACCACATCTGCTTTGTTTGGTAACAATTTTAATATCCTCTATCGATCCAGAGACACCCAAATTGTTGCTATTTGAAACGCCATGAGTGTATTTTGAAATATCATATTTGTCAAACACTGAAGGGGTCCGTTACATATTGACATTTGATCCAGAATATTCTGAAATAATGATAAGCTGTGCTCACATGGCGAGAGAGTTGGATATTAGTCCTTCAACTGTAAGCAGGCCATCGAGTCGTGGACGAAATCTTCCAGAGTCAGGAGAAACGCGGAGGAGGATATCTTTTTTCATCAGCATCAGCATAAGCTTAGAAAAAATGCAGATGGCAGAAGCAAGAAAAATACCGAAAGTTACTTAGCAACTTTTTAGAGTTAAAAGCAGCGCTGTTAGCTAAAGCAAGTCAGCGTTTTTATGTACTGCCCTGTAAGCCTTTAGATAATCCGTACAAAAGTTGTCCTTGCCGACCAAAGCCTCGGCTGCAATGATGTTGGCCATCATCTTTTTGTCCAAAGGATTGACGATGGCACCATCCAGCCCCTTGGCAATTGCCATGGCCATAAAGGTCTGGTTCATGAACTTGCGCGCAGGCAAACCGTAAGATATGTTGGATAGCCCGCAAGCCGTGTGAACGCCTTCAAACCGTTTCATAATCAGCTCTATGGCATTGAGGAACTCCAGGCCAAATAGATCGTTCACCGAAAGCGGTTGTACAAGCGGATCTACAAAGACGTTTTCAATGGACACATTGTTCTGAACCAACCCGGTGACCAGTTTTTCTGCGATCTTCAGCCGGTCGTCCACAGTTTGTGGCATCCCTTCATCACTCATGCAAAGGGCGATCACTTTCAAGTCCGTACCGGCCACAATGGGCATCAGATTGTCATAGCGCTCCTTTTCAAGGGAGATGGAGTTGATCATTGGGATGCCCTTGTGAACCTTAAGAGCCGCCTCGATTGCCGCGGGGTCCGGGCTGTCGATGGCACAGGGCGTATCTGTTACTTCCTGAACCGTTTGCACCAGCCATTTAAGGTATTGGGGCTCCTTGCCCACAAAGATACCAGCGTTCACGTCAATAAAATCCGCACCGGCTTCGGCCTGATCTTTAGCCACCTTTTGAACGGCCTCCGTATCTCCGGCCTCGATTGCCGCACCGATCGCTTTGCGGCTGGCATTGATAAGTTCTCCGATAATGATCATATCTGTTTTTCTCCAAATCAGGGGTGCTCTAGGCCCCTTTCCTCTCTTTCACATATTGAACCAGCCGCTTTTCAACATCTTGATCAATCTCCGGTTTTTCATATTCGGCCAGCCGCTTCTCAAGAATCTCGGCAGCTCTTAGGGTAATGTCTCTCGGTTCCATGTCAACCCACTTGTTGTGCATTGTCCGGATGCTCAGGTCGGGAATGAAAAATTCGGTTCGACATCGCTTCATGGTATGCATCTCCATAAGATAATTGCCGGAAGTGCTCAACTCTTTGATTAGATCCATCGTAAAGGCGTCATCCGTAAACTCCACGGGCTTTATCAGCTTTTTCATGGCCCCGCAGAGGGCTTCGTCGGCGATGAACTTCTCGTAGCTCATGGCAAGCATAGAGCCGTACGTGCCGCAGGCGTGGAGACTCACATGAACGCCGCTCAGGGCTGCTACGGTCAGCATCATCGCAGATTCCATACCGGCCTGATAGTCGAGACAGAATGACTCCGTCAGCGCTCCCTGGCTTCTGCACGGTATATTGTAGTACCGTCCCATGGCCGTAACAATGGCAACATGCTTGGCATCTTCGGGTGAGGCGTTAATGTAGCCTCCGGTTTTCATCTCCGTTGGGCTACCGCCCAGGCCGTACACTATGGGCGTGCCAGGATTGATGAGCTGGGTCAGGCAGATGCCCGCAATCGTGGTGGCGTTGGAGATCACCAGGGATCCGGCAATAGTTATGGGACCTGTGGATCCAAGGGAACAGGAAGAGTGAACGATCAGCGGCTGCCCGGATTCGGCAAAAACCATGAGGGAGTCGACCATCTCACCGGCATACTGCAGCGGCGACAGGGAATCTACAAGGGAGATCATCACCGGTTCGTCCGTATTGCCCCAGATCATCTCCGCCAGCTTCAGGGAATCTCTGGCAGCCGTTTCAGAAACAGAACTTCCCATGATGGGCTTATCGGTCAGGAGCAAGGTTGCCAGCAGGATATCCAGATGCGCTGTCTCCTGTGGCACGTCGGTGGGCTGCACCACAATGGAACTGTTGAAGTCAAGGTACTTGGAGGTCTGCACCAGCTTGCAGAACTTTTGCACGTCATCCAACACAGCGTTTCTCTTCTCTCCGGATGGTTCGATGATAAACGGCGGGCCGTATCCGGGGGCCATCATGTAACTGTCATCCCCGATTCTAATATCCTTTTCAGGATTTCTGGCTTTTATCGTAAACACCGACGGAATTGTCTCCAGGGCCTTTTGAATATCCTTTTCCTCGAAAAAAACCATTTCTCCATCTGTGCGAAAGCCATGTTTTTTGAATATTCCCAGAGCCTTTTCGCTGGGGAACTTGATGCCGGTATCGTGCAGCAGTTCCAGTGAATACTTGTGAATGGTATCCAGGCTTTTTTGCTCAAAGTTGATGATCGCTCTGTTCATTGTTTTTATCCCTTAACGCTTCCACTTTTCAAGTTGCCATCAGTTTCCGGACCAACTCCACAGCTCCCGGCGCATCATCGCTGTAGCCGTCTGCGCCGATCTGATCTGCGTAGGCCTCGGTCACGGGTGCACCACCTATGATGGTCTTCGAGGCAATCCCGGCTTCTTTAACGGCTATAACGGTAGCTTTCATGGCCGGCATGGTGGTTGTAAGAAGAGCTGAAATGGCAACCACACCTGCATTGTGCTCAACGGCCGCTTTTACAAACTTGTCAGAATCAATATCTACTCCAAGGTCCACCACGTCGAAGCCCGCCCCCTCCATCATCATGGCAACGAGATTCTTACCGATGTCATGGAGGTCACCCTTGACAGTGCCAATGATAATGGTTCCTTTGGAAGCTACGGCCTCACTGGACAGATGTGGTTTTAACACTTCCAGACCGGCCTTCATGGCCTTGGCCGCCTGGAGCATCTCGGGCACAAACAACTCTCCATCGGAAAACTTTTTGCCCACTATGTCCATGGCTCCTATCAGTCCGTCGTTGAGAATCGAGTTAATTTCGGTCCCCGCGTCCAGTTCGGTCTGGGTAAGTTCTTTCACCTTGGCCGCGTCAAATGTGAGGACCCCCTGAGTTATCTCTTTGATTGACATTGATTAAATCTCCTTTCTGTTAGAAATGTCATGCGTTAGAATTATTTGGTTTGATATCATGGAAGGTTATTTCAACCCTGTTCCTGAACTATTCGATGTTAATCTTCGATCCGAGTATCCCCTCGATGGCTTCCTCCACATTTTCAGCCAAAGGTTCCGGCTTGTGTTCTCCTAAAATCGTTTTGACGCGTTCGTTCAGAACCTTCAACAGGTCTTTTCCTCCGCCTTCTGTCCACCTTTTGTGATTGGCGCGGTCGAACAGCTTTGGGTACCAGACGCTTCTGAAATGTCGCATAGTGTGTTTTTCCTGAAGATAATTTCCCCCTGGGCCGACTTTGTTGATCACATCCGTGGCAAGGCTCTCTGCATCCACGGTTACCCCCTTCAGGATATGTTTGAACATGTCGATCAGTTCATCTGAAAGGACAATCATTTCACAAGATGCGGTAAGGCCGGATTCGAGATATCCCACATCATGGACCATGCTGCTGCCTGCCATGCCGGCCTGGATCAGCGACAGGGAAGCTTCAGCTCCTGCCTGCTGGTCAAGAACCTTTGCGTCAGAACATCCACCGGTGTTAAAGTCCGGCAGACCGTAATATGTTGCCATCTCCTTGTCGGCCACATGAACCAAAAAAGCCTCGGGCCCACCATAAATATTGACCGAGGTTTTCATGTCCATGGGGGTACCTCCACCGCCATACAGGATAGGGGTTCCCTTGCGCTTGAGCTGTGAAATGACGAGGCCGCTGAGGAATTCAGCGTTTTGGAGGGCAACGGTCCCGGCTATGGTTGCAGGCGATGTTGCGCCCATGATCGGGGCGCTAACATAAGCACACGGAATCCGCTTTTCTGCACAAAACAACAATTTTTGCATGGATTCAGGGGCATGTTGCAGCGGTGTGATGGGTTCTGCATAGTGGATCATAAAGGGCTTTAGTTCAAATTCTTTTTGCCCTCCACATATGACTGAAGCCATGCGATGAATATCCTTGAGCCCTTCCAGGCTCCAAGCTGTGAAAAGAATCGGCTTTGTTGTGTTGCTTAACATGAGAGCAAAATTGAGGCGGTCTGAAAGGTGCGGATCGCACTCTTCCGCCGAAACCCCGCCCATTGAAGCAACAAAATCGATATTGGGCAGTGCGTCACACAATCGTGCCACACGGGATACGTCCAGGCCTTTTGTAGGCCGCCTCTCACCGGTTTCTATATCCATGACAAACGGGGTGTCGGTACCAGGGCCGAAGTAGGTGTTAAAGCCTTCGAAATTCATTGCGGGACTGCCATTTCGATCATAGATGGCAATCCGTGAAGGAGCGGATCTAAGCGCTTCCTCTACAAGGTGAGCGGGTATTTTTACCATGTTTTCAGAAAGAACCCATGCACCTGCTTTTTCCAGTAGGTCAAGCGCCTCCTGCAGCATGACCCGCACCCCGGTCCTTTCCAGGATATCAAGGGAAGCAAGGTGGATCTGTTTTATCTGATCCTGGCTAAGAAGCTGAAACCTTGGTCGAATCTGAGCATTGAAATAACTTGCTAACATAGTGCGACTCCTTTTTTGTTTTTCAGATCTTTTTGCAATTGATGAGATCTGCTGCCGTTATCTGTTTAAGACCATTGAAAATTCAATACTTCTCGGTTCATGGCCTCGAAGTTCTCTCTGGGTATATTGGGAGAGGTGGTTCCGGATGTGGAGAAGATGTAGCCGGACATACCCCTGGCCTTTTCCAGATGAGCAAGGGTTTCCGCTGCTACCTCTTCCGGTTTTCCGATCAGCAGGGGGCCGTTGGGATTGAGGTTGTCAAAAATGCAGATTTTTTCCCCCACCTTCTCTTTCAGCTCACGGATATCCAGAACTTTTTCCTGGGTGAGGTTCCCAGGCATGATGCCGTGAATATCCATCTCCAGGAGCATATCCACGATGCCGGTCTTGACAATGGCGCCGCACATATGGGGCAAAACCCTTGCTCCTAGCCGGGAAAGCTCGTTGACCACCCTGCTCGTGGGTTCATGGACGAACTCCCGGTAATGATTGGGGGAGATCAGCAGCGGGCACTCCATGTCGGCCCCGTAAAAAATATAGTCCACACCCGATTTGATCAGGGCACGTCCAATCTCGATGTCCAGAGGCACCAATGCATCCTGAAGGGCACGAACCAGTTTCGGGTTATCGTACATGTCAGCCATGATTTCGTTGGTGCCCCTCAGCCGGGTGGCGATGGTAAAAGGGGATATGTATTCGCAGGCAATGGGGACCTTTCCCTTCAGTTCTTTCTTCAGGCTGGATATGCCCTTTAAAAACCGTTCCATACGGTTGGTGTACACATCGGCTTTGGCGATGCGGTCTACGTCCTCCATTGATTTGACTGTGGTCTTCTCGATCACCGGGAAAACATCTTCAGGGAAGCTGACCTTGCAGTCCAACGCCTCGGGGATGATCCCGCCGATTAGCCCCATCCCCACTATGACCCAGTCGAACTTAAATTCGTCTAAAGCAGTCATGTGGGCGTCTACCATGGCCTTCTCTTCATGCAGGGCGGCCCTGAAAGTGGAGCCGAAATAGGTGCAAATCGGGGCTTCATAGAACGGGGCATTGGGGATCCGGTCCACCGGTCTCAGGTTGATGGCTTTATCCATTCTTTCAGTTGAATTCATCTCTCTAACTCCCACCTTTAAAACGATCACTTGTACCAAATAAAATCGATTCAAGCGACCAGGTTTAGTCTCACAAAAAGCTGAAAATAGCCGACTTACAATCAGACCAGCCCGCCTGCTCGTTCTTCCAGCGGATGTCTCTCCTTGGCTCGTTCGAGAATTCCCTCCACAATGCGAACGATTTGCTCATCCAGCGGTTCCGGGCTGTGATTGGCTAAAATATCCTGGACCTTTTCAGTTAATTTCGTTTTCAGGTCCTTTGCTCCGGCCTTGGCCCAATTGGCATGACTATTCCGGTCCATCAGCTTGGGGTACCAGACGGATCGGAAGTGATCGAATGTGTGCTTTTCGGCCATAAAGCTGCCGCCGGGTCCCTGCTTATGGATAAGGTCCAAGGCCAGATTTTCTTTATCGACCGGTATGCCTTTAAGAAAATTTTTGAGGTAGTCGATGATCTCGTCGGCCATGACGATGCCTTCCCAACAGGCGGTGTAGCCCGACTCCATGTAACCGACGTCATGGATCAGGTTGCTGCCCACCAGGGCGGACTGAACGAGGGACATGGTGTAGTCGATGGCCGCGTGCTGATCGAGTGTTTTGGCGTCGGTGCAGCCGCCCGTGTTAAAGTCGGGCAGATTGTAGAAATTGGCCAATTCCTTGAGGGCGATGTGGTCCAGGCAGAATTGCGGCCCTCCGTACAGGTTGACGCTGGTCCGCATGTCCAGAGGAGAGGCTCCGCCACCATAGACTACCGGCGCCCCTTTATTTTTCAATTGGGCTATCACCAGGCCGCTGAGCATTTCGGCATTTGACAGCACAAGGCACGCGGCCAGGGTTACAGGCGCGGTGCCACCGGCCACCGGGCCCGAGACGTTCAGGAGCGGGATGGATTTTTCGGCGCAAAACAAGGCCAGTTCCAAAGGATCCCTGCCGTGGACCAAGGGGGTGGTCGGTTCGCAGTAAACCATAATGAACGGACTCTTGCGGAAGTTGTTCTCGCTTCCTCCGCGCACGGCCACGGCCATTTCGTAGCAATCGGATAGACCTTCAACGCTCCAGTTGGAGAACATCAGCGGTTTAGTGGTGTTAAGGAGCATGGCGGCAAAATCGAACCGGTCGGTCACCACCGGGTTCAGGTCGTGAGAGCTAGGATCGACTCCTCCGCTCATGCCCATGGTCATGGCGTAATCAAGATTGGGCAGGTAATTGACGATCCGGGCCGCCTTGGCGATATCCTCCATGGTGGTATCGCGGCGCTGGCCTGTCTCCACGTCGATCACATACTGGATGGTCGGCCCGGTGCCGAAATGAATATTCTGCCCTTCAAGCTGCATGGCCGGACGGCCTGTGCGATCATAGACGGTTATACTGCTGGGGGCCGCATCCAGGCACTCTTCAACCAGACGGCTGGGAATTTTGACAAGGTCGCTGTTAATTACATCGCAGCCTGCGTCTGCCATCAGCTCCACCGCTTCAGGGAGAAGAACCTTGACGCCGGTTTGGCTGAGCACCTCCAGACTGGCCTGATGGATCCGTTCGATTTTTTCCATGGTCAACAGTCGGATCTGGGGTCTGTCCAGATCAATCGAAATGTTTTTCATACACATGTCCTCACCAGTTCTTTTTATTGAAACACCGAATCATCCGGTCACCGGAAGATACCCTGCATAACAGGCCTCTACCGGACCGGTCATTACCACCGTGCCGTCCTCTTTCAGCTCTATCTCTACCGACCCGGCCGGCATGACGACGGTCATACATTTTTCGGTAGTCAGGCCGCGCCTGTGGGCCGCAGCCACGGCCACGCAGGCCCCGGTGCCGCAGGCTGTCGTTAGGGTCCCCGGCCGCTCCCACACAGAAAGCCGTAAGGTTTTGGGATCCAGGAGCTGGGCCGCACCGATGTTGGCCCCTTCCGGAAAGAGGGGATCCTTTTGCAATTGTGGGCCGTACCTGGTCAGATCGACGGCTGACAGGTCGTCCACGAAGAAGACCGCGTGGGGGTTGCCGATATTCATGCCCACCGGGTCTTGAAGCGGCCCGGCCCCGATCCCCAGGTGAAGCGTGTCCATCTCTCGGGAGAGGGGAATCTCCTGCCATCCGGTTCGTAGTCTGCCCATCTCCACGGCCACCTGCTTTTCCCCGGCACGACGACAGGAGAGCACGCCGCCGAGGGTTTCGATCCGGATTTCATCACGTCCGCACTCTTCCATAAGGAGCCAGCCCACGCAGCGGCTGGCATTTCCGCAGGCTTCCGCTTCACTTCCATCCGGGTTGATGATCCGCACAAAGGCATAAACTTTGCCGGACCTGGGTGGTTCAATCACCAGCAGTTCATCGCCGCCAACCCCCTCGCGTCGGTCGCAGATGCGTACGATCTCCGCCACAGAAGGCGTATAGGGCTTCTCGCGCCCATCCACAATGACAAAATCGTTGCGCAGACCATGCATCTTGACAAACGGCCGGCCCACCTGTATCAATCCGGTTTTTGTATCGGAAAACCATGGATGCTGCATAAATTTATATCCTTCCGTGAATTACCGAAAACGGTTTAATGGCCGTCATGCAGATGGCAGGCGCAAAAATGCTCTCCTCCCAGATCGATTAAAGGAGGCTCCTCTTGCTCACATCTATTAAACACCTGAGCACACCGCGTGCGAAAGTAACAGCCGGAAGGAGGATTAAGAGGACTGGGCATTTCACCTTCCAGGATGATTCTTTGTTTCCGCTGTCCCGTGGACACCTGGGGGACCGCGGAAATAAGGGCCTTGGTATAGGGATGCGCCATTTTATCGAAGACCTCTTTCGTTCGACCTATTTCCACGATTTTACCCAGATACATAACCGCCATGTCGTCAGAAATATATCGAACCTGGTTCAGATTGTGTGATATCCAGAGATAGGTGAGGCCCATTTGCTCTTGCAGGTCCTGCATCAGGTTCAGGATGGTAGCGGCAGTGGATATGTCAAGGCCGGAAGTTGGCTCATCGGCAACGATAAAATCAGGATTCAGGGCTATAGCCCTGGCCACACCAATACGCCGTGCCTGTCCTCCGCTAAGTTCGTGAGGGAACTTAACGGACGTCTCGGGATCAAGATTGACTGCTCTAAGGAGATCAGCTACTTGCTGGGTAATACCCTGATGACGATGGTGGTTAGGCTGGCGCATCTTAAGTGGTTCGGCAATGATTTGGCCCACGGTCATACGTGGATTCATGCAGCCAAACTGATCCTGAAAGATCAATTGGGCCTTTTGATAAAATTCCACTAAATTATCTTGCTCCATTTTCAGAACATCACGACCCTTGAAAATAATCTCCCCTTCCAGTGGCTCCACCAGACGGAAGATGGTTTGCCCGAGTGTGGATTTGCCGCAGCCGCTTTCTCCCACAAGGCCAAAGGTTCGTCCTTTTTTGATGGAAAGATTGACACCATCCACGGCATGGACGACCCGTAGCCCTCGTCCAAAAAATTTGGACAAAACGCCTTTGCCCTGGAAAAAATAGGTCTTCAAATTTTTGATTTGAATTAGGTCCACTGCCATTTTTGCCTTCCCCTTTTTTGATCCAATAAGCAAGAGGACCAATGACCTTTTGAGACTTCAATAAGAGGCGGCACCTGCTGACTGCACATCGGCTCTGCAAAACGACAACGAGGATGAAAAGAACATCCGCCGGGCAACTGGTCCAATGGGGGCACGAAACCGGGGATGGAGAGAAGCCGTTTACCCCTGCTCTGCCGGCCAGGCAGCGATTCCAGCAAAGCGACGGAATAGGGATGCCGGGGAGACCCTAGAATGGCCTCAGTAGGGCCCATTTCGAATGTTCGGCCTGCGTACATGATCATGATGCGGTCAGCGATTTCCGACAGTACTCCAAGATCATGACTGATGTACAAAATCGCAGTTCCGTACTCAGCGGCAAGATTGGTGATCAACCTATTGATCTGGGCTTCTATGGTGACGTCAAGGGCTGTTGTCGCCTCGTCGGCAAGGAGCAGAGAGGTGCCGGACGACAACGCCATCCCAATCATCACCCGTTGTTTCATGCCGCCGGAGAATTCAAAGGGATAGTTGGAAATGCGCTCAGATGGATCAGCAATCCCTGTAGATCTCAAACGTTCGATCGCCTGTTGTCTGTAATTGTGCCGCCGTTTCCTCCTCCTGGACTTTTGATACTTATCCTGAACACGAAGAATGTCGATCATCTGAGTTTCTATTCTAAATACCGGGTTGAGAGCGTTTTGTGGATTTTGAAAGATCATGGTGACCTTCTGCCCCCGGATCTCCCGGTCCATCTGCTCTTCGGAGAGCTTCAGGAGATCACGTCCATCAAAGAGGATCTCACCGCGTCTGATCTCAGCGACTCTGGGCAACAACCTGATAATGGCCAGTCCCAGGGTAGATTTTCCGCAGCCGCTTTCCCCGGCAATCCCTAGCACCTCTCCTTTTTCCAGACTGAAACTGATCCGATCCAGGGCCGGCATCTTGCGAGTGCCTAAGCGGTAATCCAGGGTCAACTTGCTTACTTCAAGCAAAGGTCCAGACATTATCTTTCCCGTTCCTTAGGATCCAGAGCGACCCGCAACCCCTCGCTAAAAAGGGAGAAGGCAATCATCGCCATGGTAATGGCCACCGCAGGCCAAAGGATCATCAATGGCGAAGTCTGGATGTACTTATATCCGTTGCGAAGCATGATTCCCCACGAGGCTGTGGGGGGCCTGACCCCTAATCCAAGAAATGAGAGACCGGATTCCCAGATGATCATAGTGGCCATGTCCATGCCCAGGCAAACGATCACCGGGGCCAGAATGTTCGGGGTAATATGCTTCAAGATAATTCTAAATCGCTTCTGCCCCATGGCCTCAGCGGCCTTAACATAATCGGCCTCTTTTACGGAAAGCGTCTGTGCCCGAGCCACTCGCCCATAGAAGGGAAAGGCGGTAAATGCCAGTGCCACAACCACATTAAAGAGCGATGGTCCCAAAACGGCGACAATGGCCAGGGCCAAAATGATCTGTGGAAAGGAACGAACGATATCAAACAGCCAGATAATGAAGTAATCAAGCTTTTTCCCCTCGTTATATCCGGATATCACCCCAAGAAATACACCGACAATGGACGAGAGGGTCACTGCACCAAAGGAAACTATTATGGCGATGCGACAGCCGTAAATGATTCGGGACAGGATGTCGCGTCCCAGGTAATCGGTCCCCAAAAAATGCTTTAGGTTGGGACCTGCGAATCGGTGGACGATGTCCTGGGCGTCGGGGTCACTTGGGGATATCCATTGGGCCCCGATGGCGCACAAAAGCATGAGCCCGACAAAAATACCCCCCCACAAGCCGCCTTTGACCTTAACAACGGCGCGCAAGGTCACGCGCAGCGTGTCAGACCACTTGCGTTTAAGAGTCAACTGAACAGGTGCCATTCCGGCTTCCTTTTGATTTGCGGTCTGCATTTCC
>JAKLQB010000868.1 GCA_022013615.1 Desulfobacterales bacterium
ATGCCTATGCTTCAGTCATTTCCGAGTTGGTCAAGGCCGATGATCCGGCCATATTATTGCTGGGGGCATCTGCTGAGGGAAAGGACCTGTCTGCAAGGTTATCGGGTAAACTGGGTGTGGGCATGGCCCAGGACTGCACAGCCTTTGCGGTGGAAGATGGAAATCTTGTGGCGACCAGGCCTATTTATGCGGGCAAGGCCTATGCCAGGGTGACCTTTGAGAACAGTTGGCCGCAAATGGCCACTGCCAGGCCAAAAGTGATGGACATAAATGAGCCAGATAAGTCCAGGTCGGCAGAAGTCTTGGACGCCGCCTTCAGTCTTGATGACGGGGCCCTTAAAACCAAGATCGTCGATGTACTCAAAGATGAGAGCGGCAAGGTTGACCTGACTGAAGCAGACAAGATTGTCTCAGGCGGACGAGGCATGAAAGGACCGGAAAACTACAAGATCCTGGAAGACCTGGCTGAACTTATCGGGGCCACCGTGGGTGCTTCGCGTTCAGCAGTAGATGCCGGATGGAGACCCCACTCGGACCAGGTAGGCCAGACGGGGAAGGTTGTCTCCCCGGGCCTCTATATTGCCTGCGGTATTTCAGGGGCAATTCAGCATCTGGCGGGCATGAGCACGTCAAAGGTGATTGTTGCGATCAACAAGGATGCGGATGCCCCCATATTTCAGAAGGCTGACTACGGTGTAGTTGGCGATCTCTTCGACGTGGTCCCGGCCCTGACCGAGGAAGTGAAAAAGTATCTGTAGATTTCAGGAATAAGGTTTTGGGATTACCGCCGGGACTGAAGTATTTCTAATAACGAGGCCGTTGGGACAATAAGGCACAAGGCGTAAGGCGTAAGGCATAAGGTCCGCCAGGAAAGGGCGGGTTTCCGGCCCTGTGCCCTAAGCCTCGCGCCTTTTATTATTTAATTGACAAGGCTTTAAATTTCAATAAACTGGTGCATATAAACAAATCCTGGCGGTGTAGCTCAGTTGGTCAGAGCATGCGGCTCATATCCGCAGGGTCACTGGTTCAAGTCCAGTCACCGCCACCATCAAAAAAGGCATTATGGTGTTGACATTTCTCTGATCGGCCTTATTATCTCAATAATCCAATCCCAAATATGAGCCTTACACAAATGGCCTATTTGCCTTTTAATTACGATGACCTTTTCACGATAAGCGAGGCCCTTGATATTGCGGAGGACGCGACAGGGAATTTTTTTAAATTCTCCCTGGGGCAGTGGAAAAGGCAGAGATACGATGTAAAGACTCTTGCTTCCTTGAGGGCAAATGAGATAGCCCAACAAGCATTTGCATTGTTGAACAAAGGAGCAAGGGCGATCAGCGGCTTCGAATCAAATACGAAAAGCCGCGACTTTTACTTCATATGCCTTCAAGACCACCAGATACAAAAGGCCTTAGGAAGGGACAAAGCCCTCGGGCTTCTACCCCTTCTTGTATATGTTTTTACCCACGAGCTGATTCATATCGTGAGGTTTTGTAATTTTTTTCAAAGATTTGATGTTTCCGGGAAAGCAAAAGATAAAGAAGAGGCCATTGTCCATGAAACAACCTTTGAGGTTTTAGAAAATCTCGCCCTGCCAAAACTGGACTATGTCCTTGATTCTTACCAGGGACATAGAATTTGCGACATGGTTGTTTCATAGATTCTTTCAGACAACAAAATGGAGGTAATTAGAAGTGCCAATTTATGAATATGAATGTACGAAATGCGGACACCAAACCGAGGCTATACAGAAATTCTCCGACTCACCGCTGGCCCAATGCGAATTGTGTCACGGCAAACTAATGAAACTCATTTCCCACAGCACTTTTCATCTGAAGGGTTCCGGCTGGTATGTAACTGATTACGCCGCGAAATCCGGAGGGAATCAAGGTGCAAGCGCACAGTCTGATAAGGATTCTACGTCCCAGTCAACAGGTTCAACAGAGACTTCGAAAAAACAGGAATCCACTTCAAAGGGTTCCACCGAAGCTTCCAAGAAAAAGGCTTCCGCGGATAAGTGAAAAAATGACCCGTTCAAATGAGGGCAGAGTTGAGTTATGAAAACATGGAATAGCGGGAGGGTTCAGGACAAAATATTAAACAGACTTGAAAGACAGGAAAAACAGCAGGCTTTTGAAGGGGACAGGTTTTTAAAGTTCAAACTCCCTGAAATCCATAACAAACTGTTCCAGAAGCTGCTGATGGAAAAGATTATCGAGACTGATAATCCAACTGCTATTTCAGATGCCATTCTTAAGGGTCTGAAAAAAGCGCAAAAGAGTTCGGACTTTGATTTTAAGTACTTTATTGCTCCCGTTCGCAGCCTCGTTCCCCGTCCCAACACCTATGCTCTGTATATGACCCAGTACATCATGGAAGTGCTCATCAATGATCCCGACGTGATTGAGATTTATGGCACGGATGAAGAGATTTATCAGGTCGTGAACGAGATTTTCACCCAGGTCAATATCCGGTTTGAAAAAGCCGAAGAGGAAGTTATGACCCAAATCGGCCGCGATAAATCTCTGGTGCCCGGTTCCAGGGAGTATGAAATCGCTGTGGATCAACTTACTCGCAAAAAAGTGGGAGAGCCCCAGAAGTAGATGTGTAATCGCTAAAAATCCTCCTAAAAAAGCCTTTAGACAGGATAAGAGTTTTGATTTACAAGATTAAAATAATCCAGTCTCCCGCTATAAGCGGGATTAATCCTGTCAAAAAAATAGACGGCTGAACTTATACCAATTTCTTGATCATTTCTCCCTGCCAAGCAAATATTCCTTGATGTCCAGCCCACCAGTGAAACCACCGAGACCTTCGGCGGCAACTACCCTGTGTCAAGGAAAGATTAATGGCATTGGATTTTTCCTCATTACCTGCCCAATCGCCCTTGCACCTTTAGGTTTTCCCACCATAGATGCCACATCTCCGTAAGTCCTTGTTTCTCCGAAAGGTATGCGGGCGATAGTTTTTAAGACCTGCCATTGAAAGGGTGTACAGCTAAAATCAAAGTCGATAGTGCTTCCGAACGGCTTATTCAGAAGGGCGGCCTGCACCGCTTGCACAAGTAGTTTATTTAACAGATAATTCTCAGCTAACCTGGTATTCGGGAATCGCTTCCTGAAGAAGGCGGCTGAATCCTGTTTTTCTCTCAAACTAAGACCGATCCGGAGGGCTCCTCTCTTTGAAGAGGCCAGATAAATATTTAGATCCTCGATTTTTATATTCCAACAGTAGATTTCTGGTACCGTCGTCCCTGCCATGTGTTCCTCCTTTCCAGTGTTTCTTGTATAAGTTTTAGATTTTTTGATTTATCTTTGGCCCAGGAAGGTGCTATGAGTTCAGATCTCCCCGGGTCTCCGGTCAGCCGTTGAATCACCATATTGGAGGGGAGTAACTCCAGGAAATCCACGACAAGATCCACATACTCTTTTTGTCCCAGACAGCGAACTTCGTTTTTCTGGTATAATTCGGCCAAGGGTGTCCCTTTGACCACATATAGTAAATGGATCTTGACCCCATGGATAGGAAGGC
>JAKLQB010000869.1 GCA_022013615.1 Desulfobacterales bacterium
AAGCGTAAGAGGTGATATCCACTCCGATGTTGGATTTGGTTCTTCCGCGGATATTTGCTTCAGGGCCGCTGACATAATGGGCTTTCATTTTGAAACCTATATGCTTGATAAGGCGGATGTCGTGATTCAACCTCGAGTGGGGAGTCTGCACTGGACAGACTTCGCCCTTGCAAGGGATCTGGTCCGGGAGGGAGAAAAAGCAGCCCGCGAGAAACTCCACCTTCTCAGAAAGGCCCAGCCACTTTCCAGAAGATGGGCACTTCTTTCATCCCTCCTGAAAAGCTTCACAAAAAACAACTGAATGTATCGGGAATTCTACCCTGTCTCCTTAAAAGATTTCGCAATTTTTCTAAATTTTCATGTCCAATAAAACAAATATTGAGCTGGTCGCCAAAACAAAGTTGGTGGCGGTACACAAGCGCACAAAATTAAAATAATGCTCATAGACGACGAGTGGATATGAGACTCCCTGAGGCTATACTTTGAAGGCGAAGGATGTCATTAATCGCTGCCTTTTTCAGGCACGCCTTTACTGTAAAGCTCTAAATAACCGTCTCTAAGCGCGCCACTGGTCTCGAAAACATGTTTCTTATATTCCTCCTCTTTTACATTCGTAAGTCTGAACTGGCTAATATCGCTGCCGGAACGGATTATTGAACCCCCAGGGATCATCGTATGGGAGGGGATTGTTGTTCTCATTATCACTGAACCGATTCCGATCCACACCTCTTCCTCAAGCGTTGAACTGTAAATGGCGGCCCTAAGGGCCACAAAGCACCCTTTACCGATCTCGCAGGGGCCATGGATGATTACGCCATGGGCGATATTTGCACCCGGCCCGATTGGCATAGATGATCCGGACCTTGCGTGAATAATCACACCGTCCTGGATCAAGGATCCCTCTTTAATGACCAAGGGGTGGACTTTACCATGACTATCCACTTCGTCCGCCCTGATTACTGCTTGTGGACCCACATAAACCTTCGGGCCAATACGAACATTCCCTATTATCTGGGCGCTGGGGTCCACAAAGGAAGTAGAATCTATCTGGGGCCAATCACCCACCGGATTGGGCCGGATGCCGCTATGAGACTTCAACATGTTTGTCCATTCCTCCTCACTCAAGAATATTTGGAAGATTTTCTCTTCGCCTATATCCTGCCCCGCTGCCGGACATAATATCTTATAATTTAGCGTAAGGGAAGACACCTGTAAAGCAAATTAAACAGACAGTGAAGATTAGATTTGAGACAAGATCCAATAGTACTACTCAGGTTCACGGTTTCCCGCTGAAAGCGGGATTCACGGTTCACGGTTGAAGAGAGATGAAGATTGAATCCCGCCCGGGCGGGAAAGATATTGAGGCTTGGCAACTGGCACGCGAGTTGACGCGAAAAGTGTACAGACTAACAAAGAAGCCAGGATTTGCGAAGGACTACGGGTTGAAGAAACAGATACAAAATGCTGCTGGATCATCGACGCGTAATACTGCCGAAGGTTTCGATTCTGAGACGAATCCCGAGTTCATCCGGTTCTTACGGTACGCCAAACGGTCTTGCACGGAAGTTCAGAGTGAGCTTTATGTAGCCTTGGACGAAGAGCTCGGGTACCCCAACCGTAAAACACTTGAGGGCTTTTCCTTTGACCTGCAAGCTATTTTCCCTTATATTATAAGGTCTGTCGGTTTGGGCAACCAAAGCCCGATTCAAGCTCCAAATTAGGCTCAGTTTATTTGGTTTTTCAGCCCACCGGGATTACTTGGAGGTATAAAAATGGTTAACTGGGGAAAAGCATTTGAATTGTTTTTTATCGGATTCGGTGGAGTATTCGTTACTTTAATTATATTACAATTAGGAATTAGTCTCTATTCGAAAATCATAAACAGAATTGAAAATATGATGAAGAAGAAAGGTTAGGGAGGTAAAAAATTAATATGGATTTTAGTATATTCAATAAAATCTTTCTAAATACGGGATTTGCGCATCTAACGTTTGGTAATGTCGTAATGTGGCTTATTGCCCTCACTTTTATCATGCTTGCCGTAAAGAAGCATTATGAGCCTTTGCTTTTAGTCCCCATAGGCTTCGGAATGTTTATTGTAAATCTTCCACTGACAGAGCTCATGAAAGAGGGACATCTTCTATGGGTGCCCTACCATTATGCCATTGCCCATTTCGACCTAATTCCTCCGATTATCTTTATGGGTATAGGTGCCATGACCGATTTTGGTCCTGTCATAGCCAACCCCAAGACAATCCTTATTGGCGCGGCGGCCCAATTTGGTGTTTATATGACTTTTTTCGGCGCTCTCCTGTTAGGTTTTAATCTGCATGAAGCAGCTTCCATTGGAATCATAGGGGGAGCCGATGGACCTACAACGATATTTTTAACGGCCAAGCTTGCTCCGCATCTGCTCGGGGCAACGGCGGTGGCCGCTTATTCATACATGGCCATGGTGCCGATTATACAGCCGCCCATAATGAAACTCCTGACAAGCAAAGAAGAACGCAAGATCAAGATGAAGAAAATACGCTACATCAGCAAGATCGAGAAAATCGGATTTCCGTTGGTAGCAACACTGATCATCTGCCTTCTTATCCCTCCTGCCGCGCCTCTGGTTGGAATGATGATGGTGGGTAATCTGTTCAAAGAGTGCGGTGTGGTAGAACGTCTCTCCAACGCGGCTCAGAACGAGTTAATAAATATTGTAACGATATTTTTAGGCCTGTGTATAGGTGGCACTATGCCGGCAAGTGTCTTTTTAAAACCTCAATCTCTGTATATATTTTTTCTTGGACTGATCGCCTTTTCTATTAGCACGGCTGCCGGGCTTCTTCTGGCCAAGCTCATGAACCTGTTTTTAAAGGAAAAGATAAATCCCCTGATTGGAGCAGCGGGTGTATCAGCTGTGCCCATGGCTGCACGTGTTGCGCAGGTCATGGCGATGAAAGAAGACAAAAGCAATTTTATTCTTATGCACGCCATGGGACCAAATGTTGCAGGTACAATAGGCACAGTGTCAGCAGCCGGTCTCTTTCTCAGTTTGCTTTTTTAAAAGGAGATAAGAAATGTTAGTCGGAAATTGGATGACCAAAGACGTGGTCAGTGTTGATGTAAACGATTCAATGCAGGATGCGACCAGGCTTATCAGGAAGCACAAAATTAAGCGTCTACCGGTTATGGAAAATGGAAAGCTGGTTGGGATTGTCACGGACAAAGACCTGAAAAGGGCCTCAGCCTCAGATGTAACCACATTGGAAATTCATGAGCTTCTATTTTAAATCTCCCAAATCAAAATCAGCGACATCATGACTAAAGATCCGATTACCATCCCGCTCGATTGTACTATTGATGAAGCTGCACAGATTCTCCTGGAACACAAATTATCGGGCGCTCCTGTTGTGGATGATGAGGGACAAATAGCTGGTGTTATCACCCAGACCGATATATTCCGGGGCCTGGTATTATTCACAGGTGTAAAAAAGGCGGGGATCCAATTTGCTTTTCAATTGGAGGATCGCCCCGGTTCCATCAAGGAGGTTTCCGATATCATAAGGAATTACGGATGCCTCTTAGTAAGTATCCTGAGTGGACAGGATGTTCAGGCGGGTTATCGGCGTGTTTATATAAGGGTGCGTGATTGTGACCCGGAAAGATTAGAGGAACTGAAGGAAGAGCTTAAGGCAAAGGCAAACGTGCTTTACGTGATGGACCATGCAAAGAGGAACAAGCAGACATAACTGATTTAAAGTGAAAGCATCTTGGTGAGCCGTTCCTGAATCCTGATATCATCATATATTGATATGCATTCCTTCTGTGGCAAAAAAGACTTCTATGTCGCCGGAATAATCTGGGTGGCAGTACTTTTTGGTTAGTTCCTCTATCTCGGCGGCAGACCGAATATCGAAGTGAATATTGTTTTATTAATTTCCTGAATTTCGAGGACTTTTAGGTGCTTAAGGTTCCTTGGGCAAGGCAGGTCTTGGCGATAATCCACCGTGGGACAAACGTCTTTAGGGAATTGTCTTTTTGGAAGGCAGACTCAACTTTGATTTTCTCTTCCGTCAAGCGCTTTCTTTTATGAATCGTTGCAGGGACAGACACATTACCAAATATCCGACCAATATCATGTGATGTTTCCTCCACGTCGAAGCCTCCTAGCCTGGCCCTGAGGACCAGGGTTCTTAGGTGAAATGAATTATTTTATCTTGACACAAAATCTGTCTTACACTATATTTAGTAAAACCTAATAGGAGGTAAGGAATGTTAGCAACAAAAATATCCTCTAAAGGCCAATTGGTCGTGCCAAAGGAGGTAAGAACTAAGCTGAAAATTGAGCCGGGGACTTTTCTTCGTGTTCGACTCGATAAAAATAATATTGTTCTTACCCCCATTAAAAAAATGCCCATTGATAATTTGTACGGCAAATTTGCTGGCGAGAAAATACTTGATGAATTGGAAAAGGAACATGCAGAAGAAATCGAAAATGAAAGTCGTTCTTGATGCGTGGGCGCTATTGGCTCTGATTTTTAAAGAAGAGCCGGCCGCAGGGAAGGTGAAAGATCTATTTGATAAGGAAGAGAAATCCAGGCCTTCCATTTATATCTCATGGATAAACCTTGGAGAAGTATACTACAATATAGCACGCAGGAAAGGCCTAACCGCTGCCGATTCTGTGTTGAATGATATCCACATGCTTCCTATCCGCTTTCAAGTCCCATCAAAGGTTGATATTTTGGCAGCAGCCACAATAAAATCAAAACACAAATTATCATATGCAGATGCTTTTGTAGTATCGTTGGCTCAAAAAATAGAAGGAACAATAATGACCGGGGATCCGGAAATTATTTTACTCAAAGATCTTGTCAATGTGGAAAAACTTTTGAGGTCTCGTTGAATCTGAAGTAACGGCTCACTGGATAACGGTCTAACACGCATTTCTCAATAAATCCGGGCTGTGTTAGAAAAAACCCCCCGTCCGGCACGGGATTTGGCCGCTCAAAGAATGGATGCAAAGCCATTAAGATATAGATTCCTTGGTGATAAATAAATTTTTCTATTGACAAACAAGAGCAGCAGTTTTATATTGAATTAAATTTTGCGTGGCGGACAAATGGAGGATAACCTCGTATAGCGACGAGGAGATCAGCCTAAAGTAGGCCAACAGTGTTGCAACTGTTGGCCTTTTTTTGTGCTTCGCGGTGCAGCTAAAAAATCGCCTGCCTGCTCAAAGTGTGTGTGAGCAAAGCGCTTGGTTTGGCTTAGGAGGAATGAGTGTATGGAAAACTCGTCTCATTTTGAGGAAGAGAAAAAGACCATAGCCCATTTTGCAGGTATTTTCCTAAAGCAAGAATTTGGTTTTCCGCCTAAATCCTTAAAAGTGCTGATGGATCACGATTTGGTAGTAATACGGGTGGATAACTTCCTCAGTCCGGCAGAGATTGAGATGGGAAAGGAAAAAAGAGACACAAGTCTAATTCATGAAATGTATTCAAATCTATTCAACAAAGTAAAGTCGTCTTTAGTTGACCGAATCAATCAAATCACGTCAAAAAAGACGATATCGAGCCAGATCAGTATCAATATTGAAACCAAGGTATTATTAATGACTTTCTTTTTGGCTTTGGATTCAATAAGCGCAGGAGATTAAGAGGTGGTTGTTCATTGCTATGGGAGTCGGGTTACTCTCGAAGGAAAACCCCGGGATCAGATTTTGGTGGAAGAATATAAAGGAGAGATTCCCAAAACTGCTAAAAGGGGCCGCTGAATAAAGATATTTGGAAAAGGAGATATGCATCATGGAAAAACCAAAAGTGGGCATTCTCATGGGAAGTGAGAGTGATCTTAACACAATGCAAAAGGCTGCCCGGGTGCTGCAGGAAATGAAAGTCGCATATGAAATGAGGATCTCATCGGCACATCGGGCACCGGACATGACGGCCGAATATGCCCGCACTGCCAGAGAGAGAGGGCTAAAGGTCATCATCTGCAGTGCAGGCATGGCGGCTCACCTGGCCGGGGCCGTGGCTGCCCAGACCACACTTCCCGTTATTGGTGTGCCTCTTGCCTCAGGGGCTCTTTCGGGAGTAGATGCCCTTTACGCAACAGTCCAGATGCCATCAGGGATTCCTGTGGCCACCGTGGCCATTGATGGGGCCGGCAATGCGGCCTATTTAGCCTGCCAGATTCTGGCCATCACCGACGAAACTCTGGCCCATCGTCTGGAGGCCAGCCGTCAAGCCACTCGCCAGAGGATATCTGAGGCTTCAGATAAGATCGGAAAACAGTTAGAAGGAAAGGATTCGAAGGCTTAAAGAAATCCGAATTTAGTAACGGAGGGAAAACTTATGAAAAAGATAATTCCCAATCATGGAATTCGCCCCAATCCCATTGGTGATTGGCCGGAAATAGATACTACGGCATTTGTGGACCCCAGCGCCCAGATAATTGGGAACGTTCGCATTGGTCCAAATGTTTATGTGGGACCTCAAACAGTAATCAGGGCCGACGAAACAGACGCCGAGGGAAAAGTTCACCCTATAGTCATTGAAGCTGAAACCAACATCCAGGACGGAGTGATCATTCACACCAGAGAAGGAACATCAGTAAACATAGGCCCCAGTGCATCCGTTGCTCATGGCGTTATCATCCACGGGCCGTGTGTGATCGGAGAAGGATGCTTCCTGGCCCTTAGGTCTGT
>JAKLQB010000870.1 GCA_022013615.1 Desulfobacterales bacterium
ATTCCAATCGAAAGCGGACACCTATTCCAAAGCAAAGCGGACACCCCCAAATCGGAGCGAAGCGACGCTGAAAAACTTGTGAATGTCAGACGTTATTTTTCAATTTTACTGTCAATTTAGCGAACACTCAAGAGGTGTTTTCAGATGCTGTCCTGAGGGTCACTATTTTTGGCTTTTTGACAGTTAGATTATTGGTCCAAGGAACACCCCCTTTCATGTGATTTACACCCTCTTATTTTCCCTGATTGCTGTAATCCGGTTTTAACCCATTTGCGAAGGCACATGTGCTTCCACGCCTTGCCCGGGTCCTTTCCATTAGGCCCCAAGAGGCAGGACCGAGAGAATTGGATCAGCTTTTTGCTCTCACTTTGCCATTTTGGGGTCTTGCAATGTTGTGGTTTGGATATACGGTGTCGAAGTTGATCTACCGGATCCACCTTGTATTCAGTAAACGGCGAACCTGATAAAACTGCGACCGCCTCTTTAAAACTCATAAGGCAATGTCGCATAAGGTACTGAATGCCGTCTCCGACCTCACCATTTCGGGACCACCATTTATATAACCAAACGCCATTTTGGTGAAAAAACTTCAGGCTGTCATGGTCCTTCAAATGGAAACTTGCCCCGGAAGCAACAATCGCTATCCCTAAAGATTGCAGGACGTTCGGCAGATTTGCCTGCTTGGCCGCCTCAATCTGTTGTTTTGATATCATTTTTTCCCTTTCGAAGGAGCTTTCTCATGGACTCTCCTTTGAGATTGATTTTGTGTGCGTTGTGTATGAGGCGGTCAAGGATGGCGTCTGCAATGGTTGGATCTCGGATATTCTCATGCCAGTTTTCTATGGGCAACTGGGTGGCGACGATAGTGGAACAAAAGGCGTGTCTATCTTCAATCACCTCTAAAAGCTCCCTTCTTTCAGGTGCGGTCATGGGTGAAAGGCCCAAATCGTCAAGGATGAGGACTTTTGCCTTCGCCAGTTTTTTCATGATTTTGGGATAACTGCCGTCGGCTCTGGCAATCCCCAGCTCCTGAAAAAGTTTGGGAATCCTGATATAAAATGCTGAAAAGCCCATACGACATGCCCTATTTGCCAATGCACAGGCTAAATACGTTTTCCCCACCCCGGTAGGACCGGTAATAATAATGTTCTGAGCGCTTCTGATCCAATCACAGCTGGCAAGCCGAAGGATCACGGATTTGTCGATGCCTCTGGGGGCTTTGTAGTCGATATCTTCCAAACAACCATTGATTTTCAGCTTTGCGCTTTTGAGAAGGCGATTCATCCGTCGATCTTCTTTCCATGTCCAAAGTCGGTCTACAAGAAATGCGAACCGCTCTTCAAAGGCAACTTCATTCATATCCGGCTGTTGGATCTGTTCTTTAAACGCATCTGCCATGGCATCCAGCTTCATGACATAGAGCTTTTCGAGGGTTTGCTGGTTAAGCATGGCAGGCCTCCTTCCTGGTGTAGTATGTTTTTCCTCTGACATTGGGATGGTTAAGGGTATGGCAAACTTCTTCTTTTTGTTCAAATAGTAAAGGCTGCTGATCGAGTCCGTTTTTGAGGATCGATTTTACGTTCTTATACGAATAGCCCTTGATCATAAGGGCACGATGGCACGCAGCCTCGAGACGTTCAGGAGAATATTGTTTTGCTAATCCCATGATGCCAAGGCAGGATCGAAACCCCTGTTCCGGATGGGGTTTACACTCCAGAATATGGGAAATAAGCCTCTGGGTTTTGGGTCCATTTTTCCCTGCCCAATCGATAATCCTTGAAGGGGTCCACTCAAGATGTTTTTGGTGAGATTTCGGCATGTGCTCCCATAACGTGGTGAATCCGCCTTCATTGAAACTTCTCGCGTGGCTGGTGACGCGCCGATTTTTGAACAAGACCTCAATGGTGCTGTCTGTCAACCTGACATCCACCTGTTCTCTCGCTAATTGATAAGGCACACTGTAATAATGACGAAAAATTTCAATGTGATAATCGATATTGACCCTGGCTTTTTTCCATTCGGCGTATTCATATGCAGTGGCGGGAATCGGCTGAAGGGCAGGTTGATCAATTTTCAAAAACAGGCTTTTGCGAGTCGCATCAAGTTTTTGAAATTTCCGATTATTGAGTTCAACCAATCTTTGTGAAATTTCCTTGTTAAGTTCAGCGATACTGAAAAAGGTATGATTTCTAAGGGCGGCCAGTATCCAACGTTCAACAATAAGGACTCCCGCTTCTACCTTTGCTTTGTCCTTAGGCTTCCTGGATCTTGCCGGAATTACAACGGTTCCATAGTGCTCAGCCAAATCCTGATAAGTTGGATTGATATCGGGCTCATATCGGCAAGGATGGGTCACGCCGGATTTGAGGTTGTCCGGCACAAGGATTTCAGGAACGCCGCAAAAAAACTCAAAGGCATGAACGTGAGATTTAATCCAGAAGGGCAGTTCCTGGGACGGCGTTGCTTCTGCGTAGGTATAGTTGCTGGCGCCAAGAACAGCCAAAAATATCTGGGCCTGGGTGATTTCCCCTGTTGTCCGGTTGATTATCGGCATGGTTTGGCCGGCATAGTCAATGAAAAGTTTTTCCCCGGCTCTATGCTCTTGCCTCAGACAAACATCTAATTTCTTTTCCCATCCCCGATAAAGATCGCAAAAGCGACTGTATTGATAACCATCCGGATTTTTTTGTTTGTGTTCGTACCAAAGAAGGTGCAGAGTAACACTTTTTCTCCTCAGTTCGCGGTGCAAATATTCCATTGAAGGCATGGAACATTTCTTAAGGTTACCATTTTTAACGGATGGATAAAGAAGGGCTTCGATGGCCTTGTCATCAAGATCGGCAGGGACCGGCCATGTTAAACCTGCCCTTTTAGCGCGCCCGATGTAGTCGGAAACGGTTGTTCTGCCGATATCGCAGCTCTTGCTGATTTGCCGTATGGAACGATCGTTTGCAAATTTTAGTCTTAAAACTTCTCTGATTTTTCGCATGGATAATCTCCTTCTCGCCATTGTTTCTTTCCCCCTCATTTTTTAGAGGAGAATAGTGGCTGAATTCTCAATTATCCAGC
>JAKLQB010000871.1 GCA_022013615.1 Desulfobacterales bacterium
ACGTCGAATCGAGTTAAGGGTTCCGAGTTACGGGTTACAGGTTCTGAACATACCCCGGAGAAATATGCTATGCATTCCACAGGGCAAGCACCACGTAACACTCAACGCACAACAGGGGATTTCATTGAAATTTCTGTGACTGACACCGGTATTGGCCTAAAAAAAGAAGATCTCGAACGTATCTTCAGCCCGTTTGATCAGGTGGATAGTTCACCGAGCCGCAGGTATCAGGGGACTGGACTGGGCCTATCTTTGACCAAAAGTCTAGTAGCGCTGCATGGTGGCAGGATCTGGGTGGAGAGTGACGGAGAAGGAAAAGGGAGTACCTTTATATTTACTATTCCATTGTAGGTTTTAATTTCAGGAGGTTAACCATGGCAAATGAGACAGTTTTGGTGATTGAAGACAATGAAATGAATATGAAGCTGGCCAGAAGTCTGCTTCAACTTGGGAAGTACAGCGTGCTCGAAGCGTCTGATGCCGAAAACGGCATCAAGTTGGCCCAAGAGCATCACCCGGATCTCATATTGATGGACATTCAGTTACCCGGTATGGACGGATTGACTGCCACTCGTGAGATCAAGAATGACCCGGCGGTGAAGGACATCACTGTTATAGCCCTGACCTCTTATGCGATGCAGGGAGATGAGGAGAAAGCAAAGGATGCCGGGTGCGCAGGTTACATATCTAAGCCGATTGATACCAGAAGTTTTCTGGAAACCGTGGGTCAATTCTTAGTTTAGCTAATCAAATCCTTTGCGATGAAAACACTGATTCCGAATCCACGAGTTATGCAAATGGGTCTGAACCCCATCAATTGAAGGCGAAGAATCATGTGTTAGAATGTTGTTAATGAGTATCAATCATTCGATGTAAGCCTTATGCACTTGATTTGATTGTAAAGGATATGGAACAAGAAATTACTATGATGGAAGACCAGAGGCTGTTCCAGTATGACAAAGCGAAAAAACAATAATAGAATTGAAGAAATAGAGAAAGAGAACCTTGTTTTAAAAACGAAGGTGAAACACCTGACCAACGACCTTCGACTTACAAGAGAGGAAAACGAGACCTCGACGAAAAACTACTTTGAGATATACTCCAATCTGGAACAAAAAGTTGAGGAACGAACCGCAGAGTTAACGAAGGCGAATAGCCAACTGAATGTGGAAATACAAGAACGGAAACGAGTAGAAAAGGCCTTGCACAAAGCCAATGAGGAGTTGGAAACAAGAGTGGCCGATAGGACCGCAGACATTGCGAAGGCCAATGAAGAATTGCGCGCTGAGATCTCTGAACGAAAACGAACTGAAATTGAATTGCAGAAGTCAAAAGAGGCCGCAGAGGCCGCCAATCAGGCTAAGAGCGAATTTCTGGCCAACATGGGCCACGAATTTCGTACTCCTTTAAATCATATCATCGGTTTTACCGAGTTGGTTGTGGACAAGAACTTTGGTGAGTTGAACGAGGTCCAGGAGGAGTATCTCAATGATGTGCTTCAAAGCAGCAGGCATTTGCTCTCTTTGATCAGCGACATCCTGGAATTTTCTAAGTTGGATGCGGGAGAATCAGATTTCGAACCTGTTGATGTGAATATAAAGAAGCTTTTCAGGAACACCCTGGCCATGGTCAAAGATAAGGCTATGGATAGGGGTGTCCAACTTATAACGAACACTGATTGTGCCCCGGAATATGTAAAGGCAGACTATAAAAAGCTCAAGAAGGCTCTATACAATCTCCTCTCAAATGCCGTGAAATTTACATCTGAAGGAGGGGAAATTCGCCTGACGGCGAATCGAGTTCCGGGTTTCGAGTCGCGGGTTGGAGCGGAGCGGAAATCCCGATTTACCGGGGTTACCGGTTCTGAACACGCCCCGGAGGAATGTGCTGTGCATTCCACAGGTCACGCAACGCGCAACACGCAACACGCAACAGGGGATTTCGTCGAAATTTCTATCAAGGACACCGGTATCGGCATTAAACCGGAAGATCAAGCTCGTATCTTCGATGCTTTTGAACAAGGAGATGGGTCAGCAAGCAAAAAATATCAAGGGAGTGGAATGGGTCT
>JAKLQB010000093.1 GCA_022013615.1 Desulfobacterales bacterium
GAATTGAAATATGAATCTTTTCCTTATCTTAATCCCTCAATCCCTAAATTCACAATTCCTCAATTTGGCTCCATATAGCCATTATGATGAGGATGGTGTCCAAAAATCGGACCTAGTTCTTAGATCAAATAACGAGGTCTGGACTAAAGGAAAGATGGAAAGAACATCTAAATCAGATGCCCTCTAAAATCAGAACGCGCTTAGTATACATCCCGGTCTAAACTCGATTCATGGGATCCAAACCACCTTTTTATTGCCTCATGTTTTTTAAAAAAGTTATCCAGATAGAAATTCTCTTGAGTTTCGGGTCTGTTCAAACGCAGACCCGAGCTCGAACGATTCATATTGCAAAAGAGATATGAAAAGGCTATTCTCATTTACCACTTAAACTCGGGGCACTTTTTCGACTAACACCACCTTCGTTCGCAAATACTGCTATGGAAAACACATGAAAAATTTGAAAATGTTTCAGGAAAAACGCGCAGTCATCTGTGATATGGACGGAGTGCTCTACCACGGTAATCGTCTTCTGCCGGATGTCTGGGAATTCACAGAGTGGCTAAAGGCCAACAAGAAGCAGTTTCTGTTTCTCACCAACAGTAGCGAACGATCACCCCATGAGCTCCAGCAGAAACTTGACCGCCTGGGGATAAAAGCTGAAGCATCTCATTTCTACACAAGTGCACTGGCTACGGCCAGCTTCCTGGCGGCAGTGCTTACGTTATCGGCGAAGCCGGGCTCACAAACGCCCTTTACAATGCTGGGTTTTCCATGAATGATGTTAACCCGGACTATGTCGTGGTTGGTGAAACCCGCTCCTATTCATTTGAAAAGCTTGAGCGCGCAGTAAACTTCGTGCGCGCAGGAGCCAAGCTGATCGGTACCAACCCTGACCTCACCGACAAGATAGAAGAAGGAATCGCCCCTGCTACCGGCTCACTCATCGCCCCCATCGAACTCGCTACCGGCCTCAAAGCCTATTTTGTGGGCAAACCCAATCCACTTATGATGCGTCACGGTTTAAGAATGCTTAACTGTGGCCGAGAAGAGACGGTGATAATTGGTGACCGAATGGACACGGATATCCTTGCCGGTATAGAATCTGAAATCGAAACCGTGCTTGTCCTTAGTGGGGTGACCGCAAGGGAAGATTTGCAGAAATTTGCCTACCGCCCCGATCTTGTTATTGAAGGCATCGGTGACATCCTGGGTTAATCGTGCCATGCATGCTTGTTACATTAGACCTCACCGACAGAAAACGGCGGATTAGACTGTGCCCGCCCTCCGTCTTTTTATAATCTCTTCGCATGCCCTGCCGCTTCGAGCCCTGCCACACAGCCTTCTCCAACAGCCTTGGGAACCTGCCAGGGAGGGCCGCAGATATCTCCCGCTGCGTAGATCCCGCGGATATTGGTCTCCTGCTTCTTATTGGTCATTATGTATTGCATGGACTCACTATCAAGCGTAACTCCAAGAGCTCCCGCAAGCTCAATTGCCCCTTTAGCCCCAACCTCTATGAATATACCGCTCACATCCAATCTGGTTCCGTCATCGAGGGTTATGCCCTCAACACCTGTCTTTCCTAAGATTTCTTTGACCTTTCGCCCCTCGTGGAAATGGATAGCACTGGTTCTTAGCTGCTGAACCAGAGTTTCCGCCACCTCCAGTTTTTCACAAACGAGGTGCACATCCTTGGCATAAAACAGCAAAGTCAAAGCTCCAGTTACAGCAGCGCTCTCGCAACCTGCTACTGCAACAGAAGCATCCTTAAAAAAACTGGCATCACAATCCACACAGTGGCTGACTCCACGGCCCAACAATTCCTTCTCCCCTGGCACCTGGAGCTTGTTGCGAGAGATGCCCATGGCGAGAATGAGAGATTTCCCCCAAAAACTCTTACCGCTTTCCACCTTCGCAACAAATGTGCCTTTTTCCTGCAACAACTCTGTTACATCTTCATCAAGGAAAATGGCCCCTTGTCTCTCTGCCTGAAGTTGACCTTCCTTGAGGAGGCTCTCTCCTGTAACCCCACTTATGCAGCAGTAATTCTCAATATGGGCCCGATAAGCACTGCTTTTATGCTGTCTCCCTAACACGAGCACAGAAACTTTTCTGCGGGCCGCATGAATAGCGGCTTGCAGACCGGCTGGGCCCGTGCCTACGATAATCACATCATAACCCTCACCTTCCATGGCTTCCTCCTTCTGATATCTCGGATCTCAGATTCTTAGTTTGTACGTTTTTGTAAACTCTTTTAAAATTGATCTTTGGGCTAAAAGCCGGGGAAAGTAGTTGCATTAAGCTGAGGAGTATCACCTCAGCTTAATCATGTAATTTCTTTATTGACGAGCTCTTTTTTAATAATATATAATTTGTTGTAAGTTAAAGGGAATTAACAGGCTAAACAAAAACTTTTGCGTAATTCGACGACTTTGGCCATAACCGAGCGTAAATACTAAAGTTATCTAAACTACGCGGGCAACTATGATTTAAACACACCACTATCCATTTCAGGTGCTTGTTGTTCATCCAAACTTCAAATGACTCAGGTTCATCTGTCTGATTCATTATGTATCTCTTAACCTGCTTTTCTGGTGCTGTTATTATTGTAGCACGGGAACGGCGCGGCACCCACAGATTTTGCAGTTCACGGAATTGTTTTTGCAAAAGATACCAACTTTTTCGAACTAACAAAAAAATGGCAACCTAATTAAGATAAATATTTCTCAGTTACGATGTTCCTTTCAACTAAACCCCACTTTTTAATGTTTTAACTGTAATTTCAACAAATTGAACATTCATTCAGCCAAATCTCCCGTAGGTGGAAAGCACTTTCTGCGAAAAATCAGAACTAATAGCTACGGTGACCTTTTCGAATCTGAACTTTTACTCACCAAAGAAAGATAATATTAAAAACACATATCTTTACCCTGTTAAATACATTGTTTACCCCATTGTTTTGTTTGTTTCTATAGAGGTATTTTTGCATGGTTATCCAGTGATTTCACGCCCTGGAGGGATCGACAAAGGGCCTTTTGCTCGATGAGGTTATTACCTGAATCTTGCACCAACTATCTGCTACGGCTTGAAGCGCTTTGCCTTTAAAGCTCGTTTCATGATTTTGATCCTCACCATATAGGTAATATGCCTGCGGGTCAAAATCATTCCAACTTCGCTTTAAACACAAGGCTTTCTGCGCCTCGCTACGATACTTGGTGCAAGATTCAGGTATTACTCTCCAGTTATTGGACATTTACCATGCAAATGCCAGCTAGTGAACTAATGCTTTTCAAAAAAACCAGAACTAATATTTTCGATGATTTTACCGAGGTAGCAATACAAATATTTAATAAAATCAATATAGTAATGAGTTATTACAAGCATTGCATAACCGTTTCGATCAAATTATTGAAGCACAACAGTGGACCTTTGAGCGCTTAGAGCTCAAAGGCTAAACCCTTTCAAACAAACATTGGAGGTAAAAGAGATGGAGATTACAACAGTTGTCAAGGGGGCGTGGGATGCTTTTTCCACCAAGATTGCGGCCTTTCTACCTGAGCTGATTGGTGCAATTATCATCTTTGTCCTGGGATTGATTTTCGCTCGACTTATAAAATTTGCGGCAGTTAAGCTACTCAAACTTGTGCGTTTTGACAGTGCGACGGAAAAAACAGGGGTGAATGAATTTCTCAAAAAGGGCAGTATTGTCAAAACCCCCTCCGAGATCATCGGATCCTTGATCTATTGGTTCGTCATGATTCTGGTACTCATTGCCACATTGGATGCGTTGGGTCTGCCGATTGTCTCGGATATCCTCAATGATGTTTTTCTCTACATTCCCAATGTGGTGGCCGCGATCATTGTTCTGGTACTGGGGATCCTGTTTGCGAATCTGCTTTCTGCCGTTGTGAGGACGGCGGCCTCCAATGCCGGCATGGCGAATGCAGAGGGGCTCGGGAAGGTCGCTCTTTATTCCATAATCTTTTTTTCTGTCTCTATTTCTCTGTTTCAGCTTGGAATCGGTGAGCAGATTGTGGCTGCTGTATTTATCATCGCATTTGGGGCCACGGCCCTGGCGCTGGCATTGGCCTTTGGACTGGGTGGAAGAGACGCGGCTGCTGAATACTTGAAAAAATGGCTGGGAGGGGAAAAACCCCCGGCCAAGCAGTCAAAAACTGTATGAATTGTTTGAAGAAGCTTAACAAAATCACCTGCCAATTCTTAACAGGAGTCATCTAAATGGCAAAACAAAAGGCAAAAACAAATATCAAGAAGCAAAAGGTAACGTTTTCATTGAGTGCTCCTGAGGCGAAGCGAGTCGCCGTTCTGGGAGATTTCAACAAGTGGAGGGATAACACACATTTAATGAAAAAAGACGAGAACGGTGTGTGGCATAAGATTGCCATGCTTCCTGCGGGAAGATACGAGTACAGGTTTTTGGTGGATGGACAATGGTGGAATGACCCAAAAAACGATCAGGCCTGCCGGAACTGCTTTGGAACACAAAATAACATCCTTGATGTGCGAGCCAAATAAGTGGGTTGCGGCCTAAGCTTTTTTTATGAGTGAGGCATGAAGGCCAGCGTATGAAGTATTTTGCACAAAGGGCTAAATTTGTACGGCAATTAACCACCAGTCTAATTTTGCCTGGGGTGGGCATTAAGGAATGAACTTCTTGTAAAAGCGGAGCTGCCTGGTTTGGAAGCGAAAGATATTGAGGTGAGTATCATCACGGGAAACACCACGCTACCTATGTTAGCAATCTGAATAACCTGATCCGCGGCACTGAGTTTGAGGAGATGTCTTTGGAGGACATCATCATGAAATCTTCCGGAGGCGTTTTTAACAATGCCGCCCAAACATGGAACCACTCCTTCTATTGGAAGAGTCTGAAGCCCGGGGGTGGCGGTGAACCCACTGGTGCCCTTGCGGAGGCGATTAAGTCAGCATTTGGGAGCTTCGAGGATTTCAAAAAAACGTTCACCCAGAAAGCAGTGACCCTTTTTGGTTCTGGATGGGCATGGCTGGTAAAGAACAAGGACGGCTCAGTGGGCATTGAAGTCACAAGTAACGCAGGCACACCCATTACTTCAGGGCAGAAGGCTCTGTTCACCTGTGACGTATGGGAGCATGCCTACTATATTGATTACCGTAATGCGCGCCCAAAATATGTGGAAGCATTCTGGAACTTGGTGAATTGGAACTTTGTGTTAAAGAATTTTTCGGAATGATTTTGAAAACATGTCATCTTATAGCTTCATCGGTACACGGAGAGCTTGTTTTATCTTAATCATCGTTGGGGCTTCCCCCCCAACGTCATAACCAAGACTCCATCGTCTTGTTATAATCAAATAGTTAAAGAAAAAGATGAAGAAGGCCTTGACATCTGATAATGTATTCTTCAGTGTAGGTTGTACTGAGTACGTGAATAGGCCACTGAAACCTACTTCTTAACAAGGAATCATGTTATGAAGAAGTTTTTTGCTCTTATAGTCTCATTTACCCTTTTATTAAGTTTGGCGTTCCCTCTATATGCAAGGGATAGAATGATGTTAACCGACTTTTCGGTTCAAGGGATCCTGCTGATATAGAGGGTGAGTATTTAAAGCCTCATGCAGAAATTATGATCTCAAGTCAACTGCTGAGCGGACATACAATATCTTAAAGACAAGGGGGGCGCTGTATATGCTCCAATCGATTGTTATGGTCTTGTGGTCTAATTTGAGAATAATGGGCCAGGTA
>JAKLQB010000872.1 GCA_022013615.1 Desulfobacterales bacterium
ACGCAGAGGTCGCAGAGAAATGATTTGTTATTTTGCTTTTCGCTGACCCCGAAGGAATGGGCTCCGCATTCCATGGGGCGGAGGACGCCGAAAAGCGAAATCCATTCATCTGCGGTGGGTGGGTTTCCTCAAAACGATGTCCTGTTCTATAATTGCTTATTGTGGGCTTTTGCAGCCGCAGCTTCAGCTGCCGAGTGGTTTTTCATCGCCGCTTATCAATCCCGACCAGTGAGGCGGGGCCTCTCAGCGGCGATGAAAAAAGATATCCTCCTCCGCGTTCTCTGCGCCTCCAGCGCAGCCCCGTAAAGGTGGGACAGGCGGGCGGTGATGTCTTACTCACGCACCTACCCGCATAGCAAAGCTGGGACCCTCCCGCTACAGTGGGAAGGTTTAAGGGGTTAATTAATTCAAACAAAGAGGGAATATCTGGAGGATCTAATGGAAACAGATGTCGGTTTCATAGGGCTCGGGCAGATGGGCAAATGGATGGCGCTCAATTTAATTCGCAAAGGCTTTTCCCTGTTGGTCTATGATCTCAGAAAAGAGGCCATGGACGATCTTGTCAAACATGGTGCCAAAGCCCCTGAAAATCTCTCTGAAATTGCAAATCAATGCGACAATATTGTTTTGAGTCTTCCTGACACATCAGTTGTTGAATCCGTTCTATTTGGCAAAGGCGGGCTCAAACCAGAGCTTAAGGCAGGGCATACCATCATAGATTGCGGCACAACCCACCCCCTCTTTACTCGCCAAACATCCGCTTTACTTAAAAAGGAAGGAATTGAATTTATTGATGCCCCGGTTTCCGGAATGGAATCCAGGGCCAGAGAAGGAACCCTTACAATCATGGTAGGTGGCGACAAGGATGCATATCTCAAAATCCATCCCCTCCTGGAAGCCATGGCAAAGAGCATTGTATACATGGGAGCATCCGGTAACGGACAGCTTGCAAAGATGACAAACAATGTACTCTTTAACATCTCCTGCGCGGCCATGGCAGAAATCCTCCCAATGGCCACCAAGATGGGGCTTGATCCGGAAAAGATCTGTTCCGTGGTCCGGACCGGCACAGGCCAGAGCTGTGGCTTTGACTTCTTCTCTCCATTAGTACTCGATGATAACTTCACACCCGGATATCCCATGAAAAGCGCGTATAAAGACATGGCTACGGTAATGGAGATTTCAAATGAATATCAAATCCCTTTACCCGTGACCTCCGCCACGATGCAAACCTATCAGATGGCCCTGGCTCAAGGCCTTGGCGGGGAAAACAAAGGAGCAATGATCAAAGTCTGGGAAAAGGCCCTGGGTGTTAAGGTGAGAAAAAGAAAATAGAGCTGCCTTAATCTCCCAAACCCCATAAATGCCATCTGATTCTCTGTCTGGCAATTTATTCCAGCTTATGTAATACCTATCGGTGCGAAACGAATAATGCTTCACACGCATAACGCAATTCACTTGATCCAGTAGTTTTCTGGGTTTTTTGTGATTACAAAATCCTTGCTTTTTCATTTGTGAATATGACTAATAAATGATATAAATTAAGAAATATTGCTGTAATAGTTAATACAATACCATTGAACAAAACCTTTACACTTAATTGTTAGCCCAAGAAAGGAAAAATTATGGAAAGAATTGATCTCCCTCTATCACAATTTACATTTGCTCAAAAGCTTGATCTAATGGAGGCTATTTGGAGTGACTTGGCTATGGATGAGAAGACTTTCGAATCACCTGCCTGGCATGAAGCTGTCCTTAGAGATAGAAAAAAAACCCTGGAAGCCGGCAAGGCAACTGTATCCGACTGGGAAGAAGCTAAAGACAGAATAAGAAAGAATATTTCATGCAAGTAAATATCCTTGACTCTGCTGAGAGAGATCTTGAAAAGGGATACCGTTTCTATGAGCGGCAATCGCCTGGCCTTATCTTACTTCCTCGATTCGCTATACTCTGATATCGACTCTCTCGCATATTTCGGAGGGATTCACCGCGTAGTTTTCGGATTCCATCGACTTCTCTCCAAACGGTTTCCGTTCGCCGTATATTATGAAATTGTTGAGGATGTGGTCTTGGTAACGGCTGTGCTGGATTGTCGCCGGAATCCGAGTTGGATAAGGGAAAGACTGATGAAGGGCTAACAAAGGAACAGAAGATATTTTCAACGGCAAGAACACCAAAAATGCCCGAAAGATCTGCCCCCAGTCTTTATGGAAGATCGCTTCAAGAAAACTGGATCAAATTGACTCTGTCCAGTTTTTGGAAGAGCTTAGAATTCCACCTGGCAACAATCTTGAAGCGTTATCAGGGGATAGAATTGGAGAAAACAGCATTCGCATAAATGATCAGTATCGAATTTGTTTCAAATGGGCAACGAATGGTCCTTATCAACTTGAAATTACAGATTATCATTGAATAAAGAGGAAAGAAAATGATTAGAATACCGAGTCATAGAGAGCCAACCCATCCAGGCGAGATGCTTCTTGAGGAATTCTTAATACCTATGGGTATTACACAGAGAGAACTGGCTTATTCCATTCATGTTCCCTATCAGCGTGTTAATGAAATTGTAAACAAAAAAAGGGGGATAACTCCAAGCACTGCCTTGCGACTCGCCAAATATTTTGGCATGTCGGAAGATTTCTGGATAAATCTGCAATTACGATGGGATCTATATAAGACAAAAAGTAAAGAGTATAACGCACTGAAGGCAATAAAGCCGGCAAGCCTTCAACATGCATCAGCCCAGTTATGAAAAGAATTTGGCCCAATAAGCCGCTTGAGAGGGACTGGGCAAAGCCGTGCCGTTTTTGAAGGGCAGCATTTGACCGGTAGTTTTTACTTTTTCCGTAGGTTTTCGCTTTACCTTGCCCAGCCCCTCAGCTTTCCGCTTTAAAATTAAAAATGCCTATCTACTTAGCTCCTAATATTATACTATAAGCAGATGTAACTCATTGATAACTTATGGGTTAATCGGCAAAACGAGGTTTTTGAATAACTTAAAATGTTTCTCTTCGAGGAAAGCCCACATTTATACTTGGCGA
>JAKLQB010000873.1 GCA_022013615.1 Desulfobacterales bacterium
CAGAATCAGTAATCCGGGGCACATACCGAAACTGACAAGATCCGCAATATCATCCAACCACGGCCCGAATTTGGTTCCCCCATGCTTTTCAGCCATCCTGCCATCAAACAGATCGAAGATCTGCCCGGCCAGGATAGCTATGGTCACAAGCACGTATTGGCCTTGAAGAACCAGCCCGATCCCGATAATGCCACACGTCAAATTCAGGATTGACAAAATGTCCGCGTAGAATCGGTTTGATATGATCTTGAAGGCACTTGAGGCAAGGGACAGAATAATGCAGGCATATAAAATCTGTGTCGTCGCGTCGGGGATTCTCAGGGCGCCATCCAGAAGCGCGCAGTATATTATCAGGGAAAAGCAGAGGACGGCCTTGATCTTGCCGAAATTATTGGCCCCCACCGAAAATTTCGTAAAACGCTTGATGATATATCTGACAAGGAATTGCCCGCAGGCCTCGATCACAAGTAAGGCCCAGATAAGCGTCATATCCAACAGGCCCTGATAAGCGAAAAAGATCATAGGGGGTAGATAGGTTAGTTTGTCGCACAGGGGGTCGATTTCTTCCCCGAAACGGGTGATCAGGCCGCATTTTCTCGCCACAAGGCCGTCCACCCCGTCCAGGACCGCTGAAACGGTAAATAGTAAAATTCCCCAGAAGTGTTCGGCAGCCGCAAAATAGAGCAGCATACCCAATATGCCGATGAATACCCTCCAAACACAGATGGCATTGGGGTGGTAGTACCAGTGTCTACAGATATGACGCCGCCCTCTTTCACCTCTCAACGCAAACATGAAACCGAGATACACCAGGAGGGAAATAAGCAGGGATATGATGATAAATGCGACCCTATCCACCGAGGCTCCTCATCAAATTCGTTTTCGCCACACTATTAGGTGAGGGGGTTCCAGCCCTTGCGAAGGCCCGATTGCTGCTTGAGGTGGTAAAGAGACGGGAACAACCCTCTATGACCGGGTAGCATAAAGACAAATGGACTTGCTTGTCAAGGATAAGCGTTCATTTTCCCTTGACGAACATGGCTATTCCTTACTATACTCATTTGCTAAAACTTAACTCGCAATATCTCAATAAGACGGGGTAACGACTCCCGGATTCCCGCCTTCGCAGGAATGACGAACAAAGATAGGATCCTGTCATTCCCGCATAGGCATGAATCCAGAGAAATGGGGGACCTTAAATTTATCCGAACTTATCGAGAAGCCATTTTAACTCATTACAACTCGTTTATATTAATATCTTAATGCCTATCTACTTAGCTCCTAATATTATACTATAAGCAGATGTAACTCATTGATAACTTATGGGTTAATCGGCAAAACGAGGTTTTTGAATAACTTAAAATGTTTCTCTTCGAGGAAAGCCCACATTTATACTTGGCGA
>JAKLQB010000874.1 GCA_022013615.1 Desulfobacterales bacterium
CAGTGTTCTAGCCCCAGGATCTCTCCCTGCATGAGTTCCAGAACGGCGTTTTCCAGTGCAGTCTTGCCGTTAAAGGACTTAGAAATCCGATCCATTCTGATAATGGGCTGACGGCTAGGGGGATTCATCTGCCCTTTTGCAATCCTTTTCATAAATTACGATCAAGGAGCACCACCGTTTATTTCCAGTCCGCCAGATCGTTGATATTATCTCTCGTGGCTAGAACACTGACGACTTTAAGATCCTTTGGAATTTCCTTTCCCATGTAGGCCGAAATGGCGGTCCTCGTGACCAGTTCACCGATGACGTAAGGGCTGAAGGCGACGGAACAGGCCAGCCGCCCCTGTGATATGGCCTCCTTGGCCTGGGGAATCAGGTCGATACCGCCGACCAAGACCTGGCCAGTCTTCCCTGCCGCTTCAATGGCCTCGGCGGATGCCAGGGCCATCACGTCATTGGCGCACATGATGCCCTTGAGATCCGGGTGGGCCTGAAGCAGATTCGTCGTGATATCATAGGCCTTTTTACGGTCCCAGTCGCCAGGCTGAACAGATACGAGTTTGACGGACGGTTCTCCATTAAACCCGTCTTGAGCCCCTTTGCGACGCCCCTGGGACTGAGGAGCCGCGGGCATTCCTTCGATAATCGCTACTTTGCCGCCCCCCTTTTTGGCCAGCTCCCTGGCAATGTATTCCGCACCGATTTTTCCCTGGGCATAGTAATCCACCAGTCCCAGCGGAATGGGATTTGCCCCTGCTTCCCTGGCCGCCTTCATGTCGACACGCCAGTCGGTTACGGTGACAATGCCCTTCTGAGTGGCCTTGACAAATCCCGGAATCAGGTTGTGGGCCGTTATGGTGTGAGCTGCAATGGCGTCGTACCCCTTGGCCACCATGTTTTCGAGGATGTTGAGCTGGGCGGTCGTGCTGTTTTCCTGAGGCGCCGCCTGGATGTCGATTTCGATTCCGAAATCCCTGGCCGCGTTTTCGTAGCCATTTTTCATAGAGACCCAGAAGGGGTTGGCCAGCGTAATCAGGACCACGCCCATCCTCATCCCCTTTTTCGGTTTGGGCACTTCACCCAGTTTTGCGAAGGATTCGGCCCTTGATTTCTCAAAAAGGGTCATATCCCCGGCCAGAACCGGGTTGTTCATGCCCGCGGTCATCGGGATTACCATCACTATGGTTGCCAGTAACAGTGCCGCGCCGATTCGCTTTGATGTTTTGAAATCGAACCCTCTTTTCGGCGTGAAAATCTTCTTGTTCATCGAAAATACCTCCTTACTTTATTTAAGGTTTTTTTGAAATCCAAGCCGCAGTCCTCTGCGTCGAAGATTGTCGGCCAGGACGGCCAGAATAAAGACGATACCGATAACGAGCTGCTGGTAGTAGGACGGGACATTGATGATTGTCAGCCCGTTGGCTAGTGTGCCAATGATCAGGGCGCCTATCAGGGTCCCGCTGATGCTTGCTTCCCCGCCGAAAAAGCTCGTGCCGCCCATAACGACGGCGGCAATGGCCTCCAATTCCATGCCGAGGCCAGCAATGGCCTCGGCCGTGTTCAAACGGGCTGTCACGATAATGCTTGCAAGCGCCGCTGCTATACCCGAGATTGCATAAACGGCGATGAGCACGCGATTTACTGAGACACCCATGCGATAGGCCCCCTCCGGATTGTCTCCCACTGCCCGTACATGGGTTCCGAACCGTGTCCATACAATGATGAAATAGGCAATCCCGATCAGGGCCAGGGCCAGAAGGGCTGAGATCGGCAGAGGTCCCCATTTTCCCGTCCCAACGATCCTGAAGCCGTAAGGCAGGCCGTATATGGGCCTGGCATCCGTGAAGATAAGGGCAAGGGCCCTGTAGATGCCGGCTGTCCCCAGTGTCACGATGAAAGGCGAGATGCCCAGCCTGGCAACACCGATCCCATTGACAAAGCCCATGAACCCGCCCGCGAGAATGCCAAGGGCCATACAGATCAGGATGCCCCATCCGGCCTTCATGGCGCCGGCCATAACAATACCGCTGAGGGCCAGTATTGAACCGACGGACAGATCGATACCTGCAGTGGCAATGACGATGGTCATTCCGGCACCGGCGATGATCAGGACCGCAGACTGGACCAGTATGTTTGCGAAGTTCTCCCACGACAGGAAATAGGGGGACATGATGGAGAAGAACCCTCCCAGCACCATGAGGAAGATGAGCAGCCCCAGTCTTTGGAAACGGCCGATGCGGACCATGTTCTCAATCAATAGCTTACCCCCTAAGGTGCGCCCGGTGATCGCCCTTTCACATGAAACAGGCATGGGCGGAGATCACCAGGCGCGGACACAAGAGACAGCGCCGGATGGCTCACTATTTCCAATCCCTAAACTCGACAATGTTGTCCTTCGTGACAAGGACGGGCGGAATATGGAGTTGCCGGGGGATCTGCCTCCCCTGAGCAGCGGCCAAGGCGGCCTTGGTACACAATTCCCCGATCACAAACGGGGCCTGAGCGACGCTGCCCGCCAGCCTTCCCTGCTCAATGGCATCCATTGCCTGGGCAATGAAGTCTATGCCCACCACCATCGTCTGCGCTGCTTTCCCCCGCTGCTCTATGGCCTCCACAGCGGCCAGGGCCATAACGTTATTTGCACACATGATGGCCTTAAGATCAGGATGGACCTGAAGGAGATTGGCCGTCACATCGTAGGCCTTTTTTCGGTCCCAATTCCCCGGCTGAGTGGAAACCAGTTCTATGGAGGGTTCTCTGGCAAATGCCTCTTTGGCACCGTCTCGTCGGGTTTCACCTGTTTTCACTGCCAAGGATTGCCGCACCAAGGGCCCCAACCATCTGGGGATTCTCAGGGACCAGAATATCGGCCCCGAGGGCCTCTTCTAACAAACGCCGCATACAGGGATTCTGCGCCACGCCCCCGGCAAAGACGATCGGCTCATTGACCGCCACCCTTTTCAGCATGCTAACTGACCGGCGCACTACGGATCGGTGCAAGCCCAGGGCGATATGCCGGCGGTTTTCACCTTTTACCTCAAGGGAAGTGACCTCGGATTCCGCGAACACCGATCACATCCTGCTGACCTGGATTTCCGTTAAGGTGGTGACCTCTTTCCCATTCATAGAAGCCGCAAAGAGCTTCCGCCGGTACCACGTGGCCACAATCCTTTAGGTCTTAAATAATGCTATTCCTTAACGGGCAGGACATGAATCGCTTTAATGACCAGCTGAACCGTATCACCTTCATGGAGTTCAAGATCTTGCACCGATTCGGTAGTAAGAACTGAGGCCATCTCCACTGGAGCAGGAACTTCAAACTTAACCAGCGACATTATGTCTCCGGTCTTGATAGTTTTAACTTTAGCTGCAATCCTATTTCTGGCTCCGTATTTCATAGAATAATCCCTCCTTTGATAAATAAAGTTTTAAAGGATTTCAATAATGACCCTATTTGACGGGGCCAAGTAATCCAGTTGCGGCGAAGCCCCGAAGTTCAAAGGCATAAGAACCAGGCTGGAAGGGATTTGGAAAATGATTATGAAATACTGAAAGGATGGGACTTGATTTTCCGGCCTGACCCTGTGCCTACCGAACCCGGGTAGAATATTTTATCGTGCGTCAGGTAAAGCCGAAAAATTTGTGCATGGATGAGTTCCTAATTGCGATGGTTGAATAGCTATATACGCAAAATATTACATGACATTCCGATTTGTCAAGCTGGAAATTCCGATGCTTTAAACTTTCTTCATAGGAAAATCCGATTAATCATCAATGACCTCCCACTTTTTTACTTTAAGACTGACAATATTTTTTCTTGACAAATTATTTTATATTAGAATATTCTATTATAAAATAATAACCTCAAGAATACATCTCTGATGAAAACGAAGCCATCCACTGAATATGCCTTGTTAGGGGCACTGATGTCCGGTCCCAAACATGGCTATGAGATCCTGCAATTTATTAATACCGCTCTGGGTTCAACATGGTATGTGGGTACCAGCCCTCTCTACGTTCTTCTTAAAAGACTGGAAAGGGACGGTCTTCTTGACTCCAGCGTGGAAACTCAGGACACACGCCCCTCAAAGCGCGTTTTTTCCCTCACATCTACAGGTAAAAAGGTTTTCCTTAACTGGCTTCACAATCCTACAGAGCATGTCCGCGATCTGCGCATTGAATTTTTAGGCAAGATTTTTTTCTTCCACTGCCTGTCTCTGGAGGGAGGCAGCGAATTGATTAAGGCCCAGGTTCAGGTCCTGAAACAGATGAAGGAAAGGATTGAGCGAAAGCAAAAAAAAGAGAAGGACCCTTTCAACAAGCTGGTTTTTGGTTTCAAAATGATAACAGTGGAAGCCTGCCTTCAATGGCTTATCAAACAGGCAAATCCCTTTATCCAGAGTTCGTTAACCAGTTGAATTGGCCCTTTAGATGAAAAAGCGAAAAGCGGGGCTTTTGGCATAACTTTGCAAACCCTAAAATTAAGGAGGAGATTCAGATGAAAAAGGGACTGTTTTGGTTAGGTATAATAATTTGTTCCCTCACATTTATTATTGGTAGTTTATGGGCTGCTGAAAAGAGGATTACCGCGTTTTGTGGTTCTGCGAGCAAGCCGGCCATGGAAGAGGCGGCAGGAGCTTTTGAAGAGAAGACGGGGATAAGGGTGGATCTCCACTTCAGCGGTTCAGGGACAATGCTCTCACAGATGAAGATGTCCCGGCGAGGGGACCTGTACATCCCCGGTTCACCCGATTATATGGCCAAGGCCGAAAGGGAGGGGATCGTTGACCCGGAGACGGTCAAAATTATTGCCTATCTCGTCATAGCCATTGATGTTCAACACGGTAATCCGAAAGATATCCGAACCCTTTCGGACCTGGCCAGGCCGGGGATCAGGGTGGGCATAGGAAATCCGGAAGCGGTTTGCGTGGGCCTGTATGCCGTTGAGGTACTGGAGCGAAGCGGGCTTTTAAAGGATGTGCGGAAAAATATCGTCACCCATGCCCCCAGTTGTTCCGGCACCGCATCCCTGTTGGCCATGAAAAAGGTGGATGCCGTTATAGGATGGAGGGTCTTCTCCAAATGGAATCCCGATAAAATCGATGCGGTCTTTTTGAAGCCGGATCAGGTGCCCAGGCTTGCCTATATACCCGCTGCTATATCCACTTACAGCCGGGACAGGAAGAGCGCTCAAGAATTCATAGACTTTCTGACCTCCCCTGAGGGACAGGAGATCTTTGCCAAATGGGGGTATATCGCCACAGAAGAAAAGGTCCGAACGTTCGCCCCCAATGCCAAGATCGGTGGAGAGTACAGGCTTCCTGAGGACTACAAGCCCCTGGTAAGGCAGTAGATCTGGCCAGCGGGGGTATATAAATTTTGAAAAACGGCAAATCGCATGTGCTGAAGGCCCTGACAGGTGAGAGGGCATTTAAGGCGGCTACCATCAGCGTTCTCGCCCTCCTCACCCTCTTCTTTACGGGGATCGTACTTTCCATGGTGGTCTATACAGACTGGCATACCCTGTTCTCCACCCTTATATCCCGGGAGATCCTCTTTGCCATCAGATTGAGTCTGACCACCGCCACCATAGCCACCGTGATCTCCATTGCTATTGCCATTCCGGTGGCCTATGCCATCTCCCAAACTGAATTTCCGGGAAAGGATATAATTGATACCATACTTGACCTGCCGATCGTCATCTCGCCTATTGCCTTAGGCGCGGCTCTCCTGGTCTTCTTCAATACCCCTATAGGAGCTGGGATAGAAAACAGGGCTCTGAGATTTGTCTTTGAGGTGCCCGGCATCGTCCTGGCCCAGTTTACCGTGATCAGCGCCTTGGCGGTCAGATTGCTGAAGTCCACCTTTGATAGCATTGACCCCAGATATGAGCAGGTGGGGAGGACATTAGGGTGCAGCAAGCTAAAGGCCTTTCTCAGAATAACCTTACCCCTTGCCAGGGATGGTTTGATAGCCGCCGGTATCCTGACCTGGGCCAGGGCAGTGGGGGAGTTTGGAGCTACCGTAATGTTAGTCGGGGCCACCAAGATGAAAACTGAGACCCTGCCCATCGCCATATTCTTGAACCTCGCTACCGCCGACGTAGAAAAGGCAGTGGCGGTGATCTTTATCCTTATTGCCATTTCAGCGGCAGCCCTGATCGTTCTCAGAAGGATCAGCGGTAAGAGGTGGCAAATATGATTGAAATCAAGAATCTTTCTGTGCGATTAGGCGATTTTTCCTTAAATGACATAAACCTTACCATTCTTGATAGAGAATACTTTGTTCTCCTCGGGCCGACAGGGGCGGGGAAAACGATCCTTGTTGAATGTATCGCCGGCCTGTGCCGTTTCCGAAAAGGGAAGTTATGTATAGATGAAAATGATGTTACATCTTTACCGCCGGAAGAACGGCAGATAGGTTATGTTCCGCAGGACTATTGTCTGTTTCCCTTTTTAAATGTGCTGAACAACATAATCTTTGGATTGAGAGAAAAGAGGGTCGACAAAAACAAGATGCGACAGCAGGTGGAAACCTTAGCCCCTCTCTTAGGCATTTCCCATTTGCTGAAGCGCGATGTACGCACCTTAAGCGGAGGAGAAAAGCAGCGGATAGCGCTGGCGAGGGCCCTTGCTATCTCTCCCAGGATTTTGCTCTTAGACGAACCTCTGAGCAGCATAGACGTGAGGACCGCTAAGTACCTGCGGCAAGAATTAAGGCGTCTTCATGAGGAATTGGGGGTAACAACGATACATGTAACCCACAACCTGAGCGAGGCAGAGGAACTGGCTGATAGAATAGCTATCTTGAATATGGGAAGACTGGAACAGGTGGGCACACCGGAAGAGGTTTTCTTTTACCCTCATAGTGAGACCGTCTCTGATTTCTTGGGAACAGCAAGTTTTCCGAGACGTGTACGATGTACGAACCCCACTATCTATTAACCTGAAAAGTTGACTTTAATCGGCAATCCGCAAATTGTTCCCAGATCCTATATAGGGAATATTTTTGTTCGAAAGGTTCAGGATAATGGCTGACATATACGCGGAACTCAAACAACGAGCGCTTAAGCTGTTTAAAGATCAAGATCTCTTGTCCGAGCGGGTCTGGATACGAGCCAGACCCCTCAGCATTGAAGAGGCTATCGGTAACCCGGAAGCCGATGATTTTCCCCTGCAAAAGGGCAAGGAGAAACTCATGCAGGCCGAGTTTATGAATGCCGTGGGACAGGCCTATACCGACCAGTATGGAGACTTTGAAGGAACTCTTGAAGAGGTTTTTCAAACAGCGCTTGAGAATAACTATAGGCGGGCCGTCTTCATGGCTACATTAAATGCAGTATTGCGCTACTTACACCGGATTGACAGAACAGTTCACTGCCACGACCAGGAGCCCAACCAATGTGCGGGAGAACTTGTCAGGTATCTAAAAAAACAATATGGAAGGGTGAAGATAGCCCAGGTGGGGTTCCAGCCCCGGATGGTGGAGTACTTAGCGCCCGAATTTCCGCTGCGAGTTCTGGATATGGATCCGGACAATATTGGCAGGCAAAAATTCCGGGTCACTATTGAAGGTCCGGAGAACACGGAAGATGCCATTAGATGGGCCGACTTTTTGCTTGTGACCGGCACTACATTGGTTAACTCCACCATAGAACGTTTTGTGGGGAGTAAACCTGTTCTCTTCCATGGGACCACAATAGCAGGCGCCGCTCAGTTCATGGGCTGGGAGCAATTTTGTGCCTGTGCCAGATAGGGGGTTGACATTGCCAGATAAATATACGTCTTCAGCGAACACTATTCCAATTGACCAGGCCGTGGGAAAGGTCCTGGCCCATGATGTCACGGAAATCAGACCCGGTCAATTCAAGGGAGTTGCATTCAAGAAAGGGCATATTATAAAAGAGGAAGACCTCCCACACTTAAAAAGGCTGGGCAAGGAACACCTGTTTGTCCTACATATTGGGCCTGGCGAAGTCCATGAGGACGATGCCGCCATCAGACTTGCCAAGGCAATGGCTGGTCCGGGTGTTGTTTTTGACGGCCTTCCTTCGGAAGGGAAGATTGGTTTGAAAGCAGCCCAAAGAGGTCTTCTAAAGGTGAATGTGGAAGCCCTGACCGAGCTGTGTCTTATCCCCGCCATCTGCTGTGCTTCACGGCACAACAATATCCTTGTGGAAAAGGGCGAGACCATAGCCGCCACAAGGTCGATTCCTTTGATTATTGACGAGAAAACGCTTAGCACCGCCATACATATCGCTGAGACTGAAGGTGGCATCTTTTCCGTTAAGCAACTGTCGCAGCCTAAAACCGGGCTCATTATCACAGGAAATGAGGTCTGCAGTGGTCTCATTGACGATAAATTCGCCCCCATAATTAGAAAAAAGCTAAATTTTTTTGGCTGTCAGCTCAAAGATATCCTATTTGCACCCGATGATAAGATGAAGATTGTCAAATTGATTAAGGAGGTAATCCATAGGGGGGCAGAGCTTATTATGGTGGCAGGTGGCATGAGTGTTGACCCCGATGACATAAGCCGCATGGCCATTGAAGAAGCCGGGGCGGAAGATGTGGTCTACGGAACATCCGTCCTGCCGGGAGCCATGTTTTTGTATGGGCGCATAGGTGATATCCCTGTTCTGGGACTGCCAGCGTGTGTTCTTTTTTATAAGGCAACAATGCTGGACCTTGTTCTGCCACGGGTCCTGGCAGGAGAGGCGATCACGAGGAAAGATATCGCGGCCATGGCCAGCGGGGGCTTGTGCCTTAACTGTGAGCAGTGCCATTACCCTGTATGTCCTTTTGGGAAATAGAATTTAAGCGATCATAGCGCCTCTCATCCGTCTGGATGTTCGGAGAGGGTGATGAGGGCTTTTTTGATGTGACTGGCACCAATGAAGACGCCCAGTGAGCCCCTATTCAGATCGAGTTGAACCTCGAGACTGATAATCGTTCAAACTTTTTTTCAGAAAGCTGGCACCTGATAGTTGACGCTTACCTAACCTGAAAAAAGCCAGCATAAGGGTTGATCTCCTTTGGTCTGGCCCGTCAATTATCCGTCCGAATGGGGGCCAGATATTTTAAGATCGGGGATTTAAAGGCAGATACACTTGTAGAGGTTTTAAAGAAGGATTTATTAGCATCAGATAAGACCCCTTTCCTTAAATGAGAGATAACCTTTTTTTGTGATAATAATGTGATCTAAAATAGGTATTCCAATGATTTTGCTGGCTTCAACCAACTGTTTTATTGTAGCTAAATCAGGAGGAGTGGGTTTGAGTATACCTGAAGGGTGGTTATGTGCAAGAATTATAGAAGCTGCCCGATCAGAGATAGCATCTACAAAAACCTCTCGAGGATGAACTTGACTTTCATTTAGAAGGCCAACAGTCACCACCCTATTTCCTATAACCTCGTTTGCTCCATTTAAAGATATACATAGAAAATATTCCTGCTTTTTGTCGGCAATATAGGAAATAAGGGGTAAGATATTTTCTGCTTTTTGAATGACAACCCTTTCTTTTAATAATCTCCTTCTTGCAAATTCAAAAGAGGCCACAATCTGGCATGCCTTGGCAAAACCGACACCTTCTATGGAGACAAGGGCCTTTACGTCTATCTTTTCCTTTTCTTTGTCGAGCTTTCGTAGGATGGAACGAGCCACTTGAAAGACGTCTTTTCCCTTAACCCCGCTTCCGAGGAGGATAGCCAGAAGTTCCGAATCCGAAAGGGCTTCCGGGCCTTTGGCAGCCAATTTCTCTCGTGGTCTATCAAAATTGGGAATATCTTTGATATGCTTCAAAATGATGTTCGGTTCCCTACTCTGTCTTCACCGGTGCTCTTCAGTCGGGCAGGTGCCTATCTCTGTTTTTCCAGTTCAACAACACCTCGCAATTGCTTTACGATGCCCTCTCTTACCTTTCTATTTTTTATCTTTCGAAAGAGCTTTAAAAGAGTCATTTCTTCCCTGTTTATAGGTTGAAAAATATCAAGGCGATCTCCGCGAGGGCTGTATTTTAAAGTGAAGTCCGAAACCTTGGGAGGCGTATCTTCCTCAAAAAAGGCGGTAATGCTAACCCCAAGGGAATCTGAGATCTGTTGCAAGCGCATGACTGAGATCCTGGTTGCTCCTTTCTCATATTTTTGAATCTGCTGAAAAGAGATCCCTATTCTTTCAGCCAGCTCAATTTGAGAGAGCCCCCAGCTCTTCCTGATCTGTTTAATTTTCAATCCAATTTTTTTGTTGCTCAACCGCTCGTCCCTTCCATTCACAAATACTCATTCTTTAAACCTCAAGAACTCCTATCACAGAAAAACCAGGAAAGTCTAACAACTGCTGGTTGCATTTTTTTCTTGAAAAGGTTATCTCATTGGTTGTATTTTATGGAAGCAGGAGGGATGTATGGAAAAGAAGAGAATACTTATCGCGGATGACGAAGATTCTGTGAGGAATTTACTGGCCAGGGCTCTGAAGAGCTATGCATACGAAATAGATGTTGTGGAAAATGGTGCTAAGGCAATCAATCAGATGGATAGAAAATCGTATGATTTAATTATTACTGACTACATGATGCCTCTAATGGATGGCCTTGAATTAACACGAAGGATAAAAGAAAAATATCCCTCTATGCCCATTCTTATAATCACTGCCAATGGTCCTGTAGACGATCTCTTAGAAAGTGGAGCAACGGCCTGTATCATCAAACCATTTAATATCTTCGATCTAATGGACACGATAAAGAACTTGCTTGATAAAGAAAGATAGGTCGACCACATTGGCCTTCCCAAAAGTTTCCACTTTCGCTCTCGGGGTCTTTGGGCACTATAAGCTCAAAGACCATATCTCCAATCTCCTATCCCCTTTGGATTGGCTCATCAATTATCTATCCGAATGGGAGCCAGATATTTCAGGATCGAGGATCTCAAGGCAGACACATTGGTAGAGGTTCTACAGGAGGATTTATTGGAAAAAATAATGAGATCGGCTTCATAAGGGATATGGTATTTTATGGCTCAACCAGATCTTCTTTATCAAATATTGATCACCTTATCTGCCAGTTGCATGGCAGTCACAATATCCAGCATATTGGTGGTTTCGCCTACCTGCTTTTCGTCCAGTAGGTTGAAATGGGTCAAACAGGTCCCGCAGACCAGGATATGAAGTCCTTCTTCCTCAAGTTCTTTGAGAACCGGTAGATGGTCAGAGCCCGTGATGGTCAGCTTGACACCGTTGTTCACAAAGACCAGACGCCACAGTTCCTCCCCCATTTCCTTCAGGGTCTTTAGGAAGCTCAGCATGAGCTTCGATCCCAGTTCGTCATCCCCATGGCCCATACAGTCATTGGCTACCATGACCATTATCTTCTTTTGTCCGGTTTCAGGTTTTTCAGCCACAGGCGCATCAGGAACAGCACCACCTTCCATCCTGCCGATGACATGTCAGTCGTGTCCCTCCTCCTGCACGGTGACTTCGAAGTTCTGGGATTTCAGAAAGCGGGTTACGTTTTGTTTTGACGCCTCATTATCCAC
>JAKLQB010000875.1 GCA_022013615.1 Desulfobacterales bacterium
CGGGGATTATCCGGACCAGGGATATTTCTCAGGGCAACGTTATCCTGTCAACCTATATCGCTGATGCCAGGATTGCATATAGTGGCGCAGGGATAATTGATGATCGTCAACGTCCGGGCTGGATGACTAAGATACTGAATACAATCTGGCCATTCTGATAAAGTTAAGGTGTTTTAAAAATGCAAATTTCGTTTTCCTTTTTCAAATTGAATAGGATACTCTCAGGATTCGGGTTGATATCAGCGGTTCTGATCCTTTTGGCTGTTCCTGCGCATGCTATCCGCATCAAGGATGTTTCAGATATAATAGGGGTTCGTGAAAATCAGTTAGTTGGTTATGGACTGGTTGTGGGTTTGGATGGAACGGGTGATAGCAAGAAAGCACAGTTCACTATTCTGTCAATGGCAAGTATGCTGGAAAAAATGGGCGTCACAATTGATCCCAAATACATAAAAAATGTTGACAATGTTGCCGCAGTGATGATCACTGCTGATTTACCGGCATTTGCCAGGGCGGGAAGCAGAATAGATGTTCTCGTCAGCTCAATGGGCGATGCAGAAAATCTTCAAGGAGGCACGTTACTTCTTACTCCACTTAGGGCAGCAGATGAAAACATTTATGCGGTTGCACAAGGCCCTATAAGTACTGGGGGCTTCTCTGCCGGGGGAGCAGGTGGCAAAGTCCAGAAGAACTTCCCCACTGTAGGACGGGTTGTTGGCGGTGCCCTGATTGAGAGGGAGGTCCCCTCGAATTTAAGTCAAAAAGAGACCATAACCCTGACCTTGCACAGCCCTGATTTTACCACTGCCTCTCGTGTGACCGAAGCAATCAATATAGCGCTAAATTCTCATTTTGCTCAAGCCCCTGATCCCGGAACCATACGTGTAAAGGTGCCGGAAAAGTATATGGGGAGCATTGTTCCATTTGTCACCCTGATAGAAGGCTTGGAAGTGACCCCGGATGCAGTTGCCAAAGTGCTGATTAATGAACGTACCGGAACAGTGGTCATGGGGAGTGGTGTCAGGATTTCGACTGTTGCCATTGCTCACGGAAATCTGAGTATTCAAATCAAGGAATCGGCAGATGTTTCTCAGCCCCTTCCCTTTTCCGAGGGTGAGACTGTGGTAGTTCCCGATACTAATATTTCAGTTGAGGAGGGCAATAACAGGCTCGTGCTGATGGAGTCCGGAGTAAGTATTGGTGAGGTGGTAAAGGCATTGAACGCACTCGGCGTATCCCCCAGAGATCTGATTTCCATTTTCCAGGCAATCAAAGCAGCCGGTGCCTTGCAGGCAAAACTGGAGATAATCTAATGCCAGGTCCAATTTCTCTTCCAGATATCCCATGGCAGACTATAAACCTTACCACTAAAACTGAAAATGTAAAAAAATCTTTTACCAGCGAAAAGCTGACTTCTTCTGGTCCAAATGACCCTCAACTTAGAAAAGCATGTTCTGAGTTGGAGTCGCTTTTTATCGCTTATCTTCTTAAAGAAATGCGGGCCACTATCCCCAAGTCAGACTTCCTTAACGGTGGAAAGGCGGAAGAAATCTACACTTCCATGTTAGACTCAGAAATGGCAAGGGAGCTGTCTTCCAAGGGTGGAATTGGTCTTTCATCTATTCTGCTTGATCAGCTTGGCCGCAGGCAGGAAGGTGTTAAGAAATAGGCAAGTGATAGTCAGCTAAAGTTTTACCCTCTTCTTGCCGATAAGACAATTAGTTAGTTTAGTGTGGATCCAGGCGGATTTCTGGATAGTCACTATATAGAAGTTTAAAAGGAGGCTTAAGTAATGAAAATCACAGATAAAAACCCTTACGTTAATCTGGATGCCTATACCAAAAACGTAAAGGATAAGGAAAGGATAGACAACCAGGGCAAACAGGCATCAAAACAGGTTATGGAGGAGGATAAGGTTGTATTATCCCAGGAGGCAAAAAAGATCCAGGAGGCAAAAAAGCTCATGGATTCAATTCCTGATATCAGGGAGGAAAAGGTAGCAAAGATAAAGGCCCAGATAGAGAATGGTACTTATCAGGTTGAAGAGAAAAAATTAGCCGCAAAGATTATAAAGGAATCCCTTCTTAACGAATTGTTGTGATATCTACCCCTGGTCAACATCAACTTTGCCAGCTTCTGGTTCATAGGGTTGTCTTCCGCAAGAAGAATACGCACAGAATGATTCATCTCCTCATTAACTGAATATTGAGTGGCAATCCGTTCTTCCTCACCCCCAGCCCTCTGCTCTCTGTCTTTTTTGACAGACCCAAAACAACATATAATAATTAAGCAGGAATCATGCCGGAATGGCGTAGGGACGAAAAAATTATTATTTCAAATAGTTAAAACGTTTGCAAGGAATTTAGATGGGAAAGCGTATGAGAAAATGACGAGAAGTCTACCCTTGCGTCAAATCCTTGACTGTCTGTCATCCCTGCGAGAGTCTGCCCCGGCAAAGGCGTGTGGGAAAGTTAAATTGACAATACTTATTTGCCACTGCACGAAAAAAAAGTATAGTATATCGGTATCAACAAAAACCTTAACGCTTCAGACCTGCGCCGTGATAAGACGCGTCAGAGTGCGCCATATAAGAACATAGATTGATAAGACAGAAAGGAGCTCTTATATGCCATCAAAGGTAAACAGTCGTGTGACTCTGCTTCATGGCAGAGTCTTTCAACTAATCAGAGAGAATGTCACATTGACCAACGGTATCACTGTGGATCTTGATGAGGATGAAATGCTCAATGTTCATGAGGTGAAGGTGGACAATGCCATTGAAATGATCCATAAGGGTGTCATCCAGGATGGCAAAACAATTGCCGGGCTCTTCATGGCACTGCATTGGCTGAAAGAAAAAAGATGGGAGTATTGAAACATGTCTAAATCACTTCGAGATCTGCTGACCCAACATCAGGTGGTGGCAAGTGCTCCATGCCGTATTGATGCAGGCGGCACCTGGGACATAAAGGCAATGGCGCTTCCATTTGAGAGGCTAAGGCCAATCACTGTGAACATTGCCCTGAATCTGAGGACCTCAGTGGTTCTATCGCCTTACAAGGACGGTTGGGTGAAGATCTCTTCCGATGGGTTCCTGCGCGGTGAGTCCTTTCCCAGGGACCAATTACCTCTAACTCCTCCATTCGGCCTCTTTTTTGCCGCTGCCTCCTATTTTGATGTCCACGGCATGGCAGTAGAAATCAGGTCTCAATCTCCCGTGAAGTCCGCCCTGGGCGGCTCCAGCACAGCACTTGTGGCCTTGATCAAGGCCCTTTCAAAGGTGGGAAGTGGCAAGAAAATGTCTGCAAAAGAGATCCTACACCTGGCATATCATCTTGAAGATGGCATCAGTGGGGGGAATTGTGGGCTTCAAGATCATGCGGCTGCCGTTTATGGAGGAGTGAGTCAATGGGAATGGCGTTACGGGCAGCGAACTGCGCCTTTTGAAAGGATAGCCCTCCTGGACCGGGAGGGACAAAAGGAACTTTCAAAACACCTGTTGGTGGCGTATAGCGGAGAAAGCCACATCTCGTCCACAACCAACCGCAAATGGATCGAAGATTTTCTTTCTGGCCGCACAAGGTCTGGATGGGTGAAGGTTAACGAAATCGTCTACAATCTGGCTCAAGCCATTAAGGAATTGGACTGGGGCCGGGCTGCCGGTTTCTTACAGGAAGAAATGGCCCTGAGAAGAGAACTGACTCCCGAGGCATTTATACCGATCATCGAAAAAATGGTGGGCCAGGCAGAGCATGCGGGGTGTGGGTCCAGGTTTGCAGGGGCCGGGGCAGGAGGCTCCCTTTGGGCCATTGGAGAAACGGGAGATATCCAGAGGCTAAAAAGGGGTTGGGGAAAGACCCTGGCACCGGTCAAAGAAGCCAGGATTCTTGATTGCGAAGTGGATCCGCATGGGGTTGTGTAAACACTCAGTCCAAAGGCGTTAGGCGCATGGCGAAAAGTGAATCAGTTCTTTTGCTCCTCATAAATCTGGCCAAAGTCCTCTGTCTCAAATATTGGCCTAAATTGTCCAAGAAGGACGTTGGTAACATGTTCTGACATGTAAATATCCCCTCCACGTACGAGGCCCATATCCAGCCCTTTGATGGTCTGCTTTAACTCCTCAAACTGAGAAAGGAATTCCTGATTTTCGTGCTCGTTACCAATGGCTTTATGAACATCTATGATGGTGCCGATGCAGCTCTCGACCCTGAGGCGATATTCGTTCTTTAAATCCATATTTCGCAAACTCACTTAAGCCTTTCCGACCTCCACCATCGTGTCCATGAAAACTTTGTAAAATTTCTCATTGTCCGAAATAGCGTGTTGCATGACAGAAGTTAATCTGTCCAGATCGCCCCCGTTTATTACCATATTGGCACTCATAGCAAAAGCCATCATGTGGTCCATGGTCTTAAATTCATCCGCAACCAAAGCAAGAAAAACGCGTCTCCGAACCGACATGGAGAGATTATTAATGTGCTGGAGGATAGGACTTTGTGCCAGATCTATTCCGTCGAATCCGTCAGACAATAAAACCAGGTTAAAATAATGCAACCGCATCTTGCTTATCGCATCTCTGGTATTTTTGGCCAAAACACACCTGTAACCCAGATCCTCAATGGTCCGCCCTAACTTTTTAATCTGCTGGGCCTCATTCCCCATAACCAGGGCCAACTTTGCGCCTTCTTCGAAAAAATCAAGCGAGGCATCATCGTCCCAATAGTCATTATCAGAATCTGCTTTTTTTATATGGGACCCGGACTTTCCCTCAACCGCAGGAGTCGGATTTTTACGCCTGGGACTGCTGGCATTCAACGTCAGCCTATTCTTGCACTTTGGGCAGCTAACAGTTGCCTGTTGACCTCTGGGGATTTTCTCGTCCGGGATATTTAATCTCGTGTTACATTTCTCACAGATGATGTCCATGTGTTCGGCTCCTTAAATATTGCCCGACCGAAAACTGTTATTTTTCGTTCAGGCACTAAATACATCACTTATTTTTTCCATAATCCATGTCAATGGACAGGTCTTCAATGGAAGTGGTTTTTTCACCTCTTGCAGATTTTATGGAATCTATGACGCGTCCGGTTACTGACCTCCTGGAAGAATAACTCAGGGCTGTTTGTTCGGTAATGAGACCATCTCTGTAAAGCTCTGATATGCACTGGTCAAATGTCATCATCCCAAAGGGCTGACTCCCTTCAATAATCTCATAGAATGTTTTTCCTTCTGCCTCTCCGTGTAAAATGGAATCTCTAACCCTGAGATTGGCCCCCATGATCTCGAAAGCAGCCACGCGGTCGCCACTCACCTTTGGCAGCAGACGCTGACAGGCGATCCAACGCAACGTATCCGCAAGTCTGATCCTGATCTGTCTTTCCTCATCCGTGTCAAACATTCCCACGATCCTGTTGATTGTCTGGCCGGCGTCAACGGTATGCACACTGCTGAGCACAAGATGCCCGGTTTCAGCCGCAGAAAGGCCAATCTCTACCGTCTCCCTGTCTCTCATCTCACCCACCAGGATCACCTTTGGGGCCTGCCTGAGAGCAGCTCTCAGACCGTTGGCAAAGGCGTCGAAATCCATCCCCAGCTCCCGCTGGTTAAAAGTGGCCTTTTTCTGAGAATGCACATACTCCACCGGATCCTCCAGTGTTACCACATGGACCGACTTTTTCTCGTTGATCTCATTCAATATCGCTGCCAGTGACGTTGTTTTGCCGGTTCCTGTTGCCCCGGTCACCAAAATAATGCCATTTCTTTCCTCAGCCATCTTCGAAAATGCAGGAGGCAGTCCCAGTTCCTCGATTGTGGGAACACGCGTGGCCAACTGTCGCATAACAGTAGAATAACAACCCTTTTGAGAGAAAACGTTAACCCTGAAGCGGGCTTTTCCGGCCAACTGATACGAGGTGTCACATGAGCCCTCAGAAAGAAGCGCCCTGGTCAAACGTCGATCCCGATTGATCAGGTTGAGGGCCAAAATTTCCGTCTGAAAGGGAGTCAGTTGTCGAATAGGAGGGTTTAACGACACCGGCAACAACTCTCCGGCAGATTCCACCTGGAATGGTTTATCCACTGTAATGTTGAGGTCTGATACGTTGTCGTGAGACTCCAACATGGTAGTAAGGATATAATCTATTTGTTGTTTTCGCATGGTCAATTATCTCCTGATTAAAATTCTAACTTCACAGATCGAATTTCTTTGGGGAATAATCCATCAAACTTCCGTAAAATCGGCCGGTGGATTTTTCATAAAAGGCAAAAACCTGGATTTATCCTCGGCCTTTGTATACGCATCATCAGGCCTGATAATCCTCTTATCCAGAAGAAGCATTATGGAATCGTCTAAGGTCTGCATGCCATATTTCTTTCCTGTTTGAAGCGTGCC
>JAKLQB010000876.1 GCA_022013615.1 Desulfobacterales bacterium
TTCCTTAACTTTAGTCACTTTAAACTTTAGACACTTTAGGCACTTAAATCAGCGTCCATTCCAGCACTAACAAAAACAAGCCATCTCCTCTGGGGGTGGTAATTTGACTTCTTATTGCTCCCCAAAATAAAAAACCCAGACCGGTTCTCTCGATCTGGGAAATCCCTTTTTTATCCACAAGATCCATAGGGTTACCCCGCTCCGCGGAGGTTTCTCCCCTGTTCAGGCAGGTCTTCTGGCTTTCGGATCATCCTATGTGCCGCTCCTTCCCATCCCGCTTACAGCGGGACAGTGGCACTTTGCGGTTTTCGTCCCCGATAACAGCGGCGGGCCCGTCCTCGATTTTAACGAGGTTCCCTATTAAGCTCGGCAATAGCACCTGAACTACAAAGAATTTATAATTAAAGACAGATAATAAGTCTATACAAATTTATATACAACTAATATCTTGAGAACCGTTATGTAAAATGTTAAATAAAAAATAGTGTAAAAAGGGCTGTGGGAACTGAGAGAAAGAGAAAATAACCCGTCATAGCAGCGACGAAGCAAAGCGGAGATAAGTTCATTCAGATGGTTATTAAACAAGCCAAAGAGGTTCTCAAAATAGAGGCACAGGGTATCCTGGGCCTGGTGGACCGCGTGGGCCCTGAATTTGAAAAGGCCATTGAAATTATCATGAAGGCCAAGGGAAGGGTCATACTGGCGGGAATGGGAAAATCCGGCCTTATTGCGAGAAAAATTGCCGCCACCCTCAATAGCACAGGTACCCCTTCCCAGTTTCTCCACCCTGCGGAGGCCATTCATGGTGACCTTGGCATGGTTACCAGTGATGATGTCGTTGTGGCAATTTCCAATAGTGGGCAAACCACTGAAATCAACAATATATTGCCCATGCTCAAGAAAATAGGGGCAAAGATTATAGGCTTTACGGGTGGCATGGCCTCGCCCATGGCAGAAGCCTGCGATCTGGTTATCGATGTGGGCGTGGAAAGAGAGGCCTGCCCAATGGGCATGGCCCCAACGGCCAGCACCACTGCTGCTCTGGCCATGGGTGATGCGCTTGCCGTGGTTCTCATCAATCGTCGTCACTTTAACCAGGATGATTTCAAGAGATTTCATCCTGGAGGTAGCCTTGGAGAGCGTCTTGCTGTCAAGGTCAGGGAGATCATGCTCACAAATGACCGGATTCCCATGGTTCCTCTCGGTTCAAAGGTTCAGCAGGCAATAGAGGAAATTGATGCCAAAAATATCGGGGCAACACTAATCATTGGAAAAGACCGAAAGCTTGCGGGTATTATCAGTGACGGGGATTTGAGAAGGGCCCTCCTGCGCCACAAGAATATCCATGGGATGAAAATTGAAGACATCATGTCTCCCTCCCCCAAGACCATTGATGAAAGCCAGACTGCGGCAGAAGCCCTGGGGCTTATGGAGCTTAATGCCATAACACACCTCGTCATTGTGGACAGATACAACAGGGTTAAGGGTGTCGTTCATCTGCATGACCTTCTGGGAAGAAAGGATTTCAAAATAAATGCAGGTCTTAGTCCCACCGCGGGGGCTGATCGTTGAGCTGATTACCCCCCTTAATCAAGACAGATCAATTGATGGCCGGGGATTGGGTCACCTTCTGGATCGGCTGTCCCCCCTCGCTCACGCTGTATTTTTGGCAAGCCCTGATATGGGCGAAGGTAAAAACCTTTCCCTTGCTCAGCGGTTGGAGCTTCTTGAAAAGGCCCTGGTAGTGGTCCGCGGCCGGATCCCCATATTGTTCTGGATCACTCAGGAGGATGAGGAGAAGACAACGGAGGCCCTTCTTTGTCTAAAAAAGACTCTTAAACGACGCAGGTATGAGGGGCAGGTTTTCTGGGTTGACACGCCTCTATTTTATCACAGTAACCGGGGTCTTCCGGCACTCTACCGCAATTTAAGCTCAATGGTAAACGAACCTTTTATCCTTCACAATGCCCCTGAATTTATAAGAGGCCTGGCCAAACCAATGAAAAGAAGCAATATTCGTACAGCTATCTTGAAGGAACTGGTCTCCTTGAAAGCCATTGTCGGTTTAATCTTTTTGGGCTCCCTGGATAGAGCCCATAATTACCAGAAGGCATGCCGCAACCGGGACCGTTTCAGGATTTATGATGGAGACGAAACGCATTTCATGGATCACCCGAGCATGAGCGGAGTGGTGTCTTCAGGCGCTAACCTGGCTCCCGGGGCCTGGCAGAAAATCACTGAATCCTCCCTTCGAATAACGGCTGATCAAGATAATTACCCGGAATACCTTCACCAGGTGTGGAATCTTGGGCAGTATCTGCGTGATCTCAAGGGCATCTATCAGCGGGCGCCTGTAACTATTATCAAAGAGGTCCTCGCGGATAAGGGCATCATTGAAACCCCAACATGCACTTTCCCAACTAAAGATGTGGAAGAATCGAAGCGGCGGGCCAAGGAATTGATGGACCGTTATGGCGACTGCCCAACTCCCTGATATACAAGCTACCAGGCTAATCTGGCTCCGGATAGAATGGATTACGCTCAAGCATCCCCCCAATAACGGCACATTCCAGCCCGAAAGGTAAATAGCCCGCATAACCCAAAATCGGCATCTCGAAAATCAGATAGCGATAGACAAAAGGGACGCTATACTCCCATTTGGCCAGACTGTAGTAATTCCACATCTCCCAGAACCATCCACAAAAAAATGCTGCCAGTGCGGAAGAGATAACGACACGCCAATCCCCTTGAGCGATATCACATAGAATATGTTTTTCTCCCATCAGGCTCTGGAGGGAGATGATGATAAGGAGGGGGGAGATCCAGAGTAATGGAAACAGAAAGTTCGGCCAGACGCCAATTCCTGCCAGACCTGCAGTTGATAGAAGTAAGAACCCCCAACTCAGAAATTTGGATTGAGAGAACTTCAACGGGAAAAAACCCTTTAACCCTTTCTCAATCCATGATGATTCAAGTATCCATTCTCGGCTTACCAGAACCGCGGGAAGGACTGTCGAGAAGGATAGTGTCGCATACCAGAAATACTCCCACGGGCTGAAATGGACTCCCACGTAATGCCAATTTTGAACAAAGCGGTTCAGGTATTCAAAGAACCACCAAAAAGCAGCGCTCGTGGGGAAAAGCAGCAGAAAAAACCCTGGCCGATCAAGCATCATGCAATACCCCTTGCGCCGGTATGTAAGAGCGTTGATAACCAGGACAAAAGATAACCACATAGGCGTAAACGTATGGTGCTGAAATACGGCAAACCAGGTAAAACGGGTCCATGCCAAAATCCAGGCGATCAACCCGGTTACAACCCCTGACCATCCCCACCAGGGAAAAGGATAGGCATGGAAACGATCGTTCCCATCCTGCCTGCGATTTTGCATGCCCCTTATTAGCAAAGGGATGACCATGGAAAGGATGAAAAGGCAATATCCTGTGAAGGCGACCCATGAAAAAGGTGCATGACTGACATACCGTGTTTCAGGAGGGAATTCCAAATACTGCCGTATAGGGAGGCCTGTCAGGGCTATGCCAAGGAGGGGAAGCCCCAGCAACATCACTATCAGGGTAAAAAGTTTTACCAAAAAACTCCTCATATTGTTCCCAAGATCCGGTTATTGCGAAAAAAACAGGTGTGTTATATTTTCGTATATTCATTCTAAAGATGTCAATAAGAGAAGTTTTTCAGGTTTTTTTCTGGCGGAGCGCTAAGCTTTCGTGATATCTTGTGAGCTGAAATAGCCCAGAAAAAGGAGGTTGAGGTGAAAAAACATCTGGTATGGATAGACCTGGAAATGAGTGGGCTTGATCCGGAAAGACATGTCATCGTGGAAATCGGATCCATTGTGACTGATGACAGACTCGAAATTGTCGCCAAGGGCCCCGATATTGCCATAAACTACTCCAAACATATCCTCTCTTTAATGGAAGAATGGAGTCTGAAGCACCATCAATTATCAGGACTTCTGGATCGTGTCAAAACCTCTCCTTACAATTGCCAGCGCGCTGAGCAGGAGACAATTGAATTCCTTTCCCGATATTGTCAGGAAGGAGAGTCTCCCCTTTGTGGAAATTCGGTGTGGCAGGACCGCCGGTTTTTGGCAAAGTACATGCCACGTTTGGAATCTTTTTTACACTACCGCAATATTGATGTGAGCTCAATCAAGGAACTGGTGAAGAGGTGGTACCCCACTCTTCCCGTTTTCACGAAAAAAAAGGCTCATCTGGCAATGAGCGACATTGAAGAATCCATTAAGGAGTTAGCATATTATCGTGAAAAGGTGTTTGTTGCGTCATGACATCAAAACACGAAAAATCAATCATTGTTTTCTTATGTGCCATTGGTATATTCTGTATGGTTTATGGGATGGGGAAAGAGAACAATACAGTTTTTATAGTGGGCCTCCTTTTTGTTATTGCCGGATACATTTTGATCAGAAGGAAGCTGAAGGAATCCGTGCAGAAGGGGACATAGTATCAGGCAAGTTGCTTGACAATTGAGGTCACGCGTAATAGATGTCCTGATAGGTTTTTCTAAAGGATCAATAACGGTGAACTTTTTTCATGATTTTTGTGCTCGCGTGAAGAAAGTATTTGGCATTGGAGAGTTAACACTATGAAATTACATGAATATCAAGCTAAAGACATTTTTAAGAAATCGGGAATACCCATACCCAATGGTCAACTTATAACAGAAGCGAATCAGGCATCTGAGGCAATTCAGAGTATCAATGGCCCCCCTTGGGTCATCAAGGCACAGATCCATGCCGGCGGTCGAGGTAAGGCGGGCGGTGTCAAGGTGGAAAATGATCCCGCCAAAGTTGTGGCTGCCGCAGAGTCTATACTTGGGAAGCCATTAATGACCAAACAGGCGGGTCCTGATGGTGCAGTTGTCCACCAGCTCCTTATTGAGGAAGGCATTGACATTGAACGCGAATTTTATTTAAGCATGGTGATCGACAGGGCGACTGCCAGTCCAACCATGATCTTCAGTCAGGCTGGAGGCATGGAAATCGAAGAGGTTGCCGCCACATCCCCCGAGCTTATCCTTAAAGAGCACGTTGATCCCGCTGTTGGATGGATGCCTTTTCAGGCGAGAAACTTTATCTACAAATTAGACCCCCCTCTATTACCAGATACTGCAAGGGACCTGATGTCAGTCATGGCCAGCGTGTACAAGATCTTCCTTGCCAACGACTGCTCACTTGTTGAGATTAATCCGCTTGTGATTACCGGGGAGGGCAGGGTTGTTGCGCTGGATGCCAAGATTACTATTGATGACAACGCCCTGTTCAGGCAAAAGGAGCTTTTTGAACTTGATGATCCCAGAGAAAAAGATCCCCTTGAGTTAATGGCGGAGAATTACAACCTTAATTATATTCGCCTGGACGGGAATATTGGTGCCATGGTAAATGGCGCCGGTCTGGCCATGGCGACCATGGATGTTATCAAGTTAGCCGGTGCAGAGCCTGCCAACTTTCTGGATGTTGGTGGAGGGGCCAGCGAAGAGATGATTACCCGGGGTCTTGAGATTATCCTCAAGGACAGTCGGGTAAAGGCGATTCTTATTAATATCTTTGGGGGAATACTGAGATGTGATGTCCTGGCCAGGGGTGTCCTCGCTGCAGCAAAGAAAGCGAGCATTAGTGTTCCTCTAATTGTCAGGTTAGAGGGAACCAATGTGGAGGAAGGGAGAGCAATTCTAAAAGACTCAGACCTGAAATTTTTAGTGGCTAAAGATCTTGCCGAAGCGGCTGAGCTGGTCGCAAAGCAGGTTGCTTAAAGGCAAAATCACCAAGCCCGAATAAATATCCGTAATTATACTCCCGCCCTGGCGGGATAGAATTTTCGAGGCGTTAATTATGAGCATACTTGTAGATGAGAATACTCGAGTGGTTGTTCAGGGTATTACCGGTCGGGAAGGTACCTTTCATACAAAACAGATGCTTGACTACGGAACAACAGTAGCCGCGGGGGTCACACCCGGTAAGGGCGGCCAGAAGATCGAGGGCGTGCCTGTTTTCAATACTGTCCAGGAGGCCGTGGAGAAGGAGGGGGTAAATACCTCCTGTATTTTTGTCCCCCCACCATTTGCAGGCGATGCAATTATTGATGCAGCCTCTGGAGGTCTGGAGGTCATTGTATGTATCACCGAGGGGATTCCCGTACTTGATATGGTCAAAGTAGCCAGGTTTTTAGAAGGTAAAAACTCGGTCCTCATCGGCCCCAATTGCCCCGGAATTATCTCTCCTGAGAAGACCAAAGTCGGAATCATGCCAGGACCCATACACAGGTCTGGTGATATGGCAGTGATTTCAAGGAGTGGTACCCTGACCTATGAAGTGGTGGATCAGTTGACCAGGGTTGGTTTTGGTCAGTCCACATGTATTGGTATCGGGGGTGACCCCATCGTAGGCACCACCTTTATCGATCATCTAAAAAGATTCAAAGAGGATCCAGAGACAAGAGGGGTAGTTCTTATTGGGGAAATTGGAGGTACTGCGGAAGAAGAGGCAGCCGAATATATCGAGAGAGAATTCGATAAACCCGTGATTGCATTCATTGCAGGTCAAACAGCCCCCCCTGGGAGGCGTATGGGTCATGCCGGCGCTATTATATCTGGTGGCCAGGGAAAGGCAAAAGACAAAATAAAGGCCCTTCAGGCCGCAGGTATTACCGTGGCCGTGAATCTATCCACTTTAGGCAAAACGGCCCTGGACGTTATGGGTAAGATCTGACGACATTTGCAGCAATTCTAATTATGGTCTCAAACTGGCAGGGCCGTGGGGTCTCTTTTTAAAGGACGCAAGACAAATTCTTCCACAGCTTGTTGAACGCCCCCGTGGCTTTGAATAAAGGCTCCGAGCAGGCAGAAAAGGTGTCAGTCGCAACGGAGACTCTCCTTTGGGGCTGTCCTATAACGAATTTCGAGGCTACGCTGCCGTTCAATAGAATGAAATAAGCATTTGCGGCCTTTAAAAAGAGACCCCACGGCCCTGCATTAGCAAGGTTTAAAGGTTATAATTAGAATTGCTGCGCCATTTGAACTTTTCTTGACTCTGCATGGCCTTGGTGTTAGACTTTTGTATAGTGCAAAATTCACTGCACTTTGTGAACTCGCTAAGCATATTAAGGCAGCAGAGGTCTCATGGATAAAGTTCTCAACATCACTGACCGACTTGCAGACAAAAAACGAAAACAGCAGGTAGAGCTTTATCGAAACAAGATTGAAACGATTCGAAGAATTGTCCAGTGTTCTTCATGCCATTTCAAATGTGCCATGTGCGGTCATCATTTGAACGCCACTGATTCATCTTGTCCACCGGCTTTTTCCCCGCCAGGACTCAACCTGTGTGAAAACTGTCGTACTGAGTTTGAAGATTTCCTGAAAATATCAAGAGGGCAAAAGTCATCGGATATTTTTTGGCACAACGAGGAATGGGTGAAACTATGGGCTGCCTGGATGGATTTTTACCAGGCCCTCGGGGAGTTCGGAAACTCCGCCGAATTTGCTCAACTGATCAAAGAGACTGATAAATAGCGGAAGAGAAATCATATATCAATCCGGCAAGTTGGACTATAATGATTGATAATTAATAATAGTCAATCTAAAATCGTCAATCAGAAATCTCTAAAGTGGAGGTAGATCAATGTTTGGTATAGGTATGCCGGAATTGATCATCATCTTGATCATTATCCTAATCATTTTTGGCGCAGGCAAACTGCCGGAAATCGGTAGTGGAATTGGTAAAGGAATCAAGAATTTCAAAAAGGCCACTCACCAGGCACAAGAGGAAATAGACGCGCCTGATGATGAGAAGGACGATGATGAGGACAAGTAACGAAACCTGCGCAAGCGCATGCCATCTTGAAACTATCCTTAAAAAAAACGAGGCTCAAAAGGGGATATCATCCTCCGGGACGTTAATCGGCTCTTCAATGGGGTAACCTCCCTCCATGGGCTCTGCTCTTCCTTCTTTTCCCGCAGCTCCTAACATCTGCATTGCTTGAGCAACCACCTCAGTGGTATAACGCTTGTTACCATCCCGGTCTTCCCAGGCCCTTGTTTGCAACCTTCCCTCGATATAGACCTGACTGCCTTTATGCAGGTACTCTCCGCAGATTTCACCAAGGCGTCTCCATGCCACGATTTTATGCCACTCGGTGCGCTCCTGCTTTTCACCAGTCTCTTTGTCTTTCCATTCCTCTGATGTGGCTATGCTGAAGTTAGCCACGGCTACGCCGCTGGGTGTGTACCTCACTTCAGGATCTTTTCCCAACCTTCCAATCAACATTACCTTATTTATGCCTGCCAACTTTTATTCTCCTTTCTTCTTACTAATTCTCTCTTTTGATGCACCTTAACATAATGGATAAATGGAAATCAAAAGAGAGAATTAGTAAGAAGAAAGGAGAATAAAAGTTGGCAGGCATAAATAAGGTAATGTTGATTGGAAGGTTGGGAAA
>JAKLQB010000877.1 GCA_022013615.1 Desulfobacterales bacterium
ATAATCGGATCAACTTCATCGTCAATTTCAACTATATCATTCTTGTTTTTAAGGATACTGAGATAGTCTCGAAAGCTTTTCATGAAATCACCTCCATTGTTACTGGTCATAAATCATATTGTTCCCTGTATGCTCACTTCTAAACTACACTCCATGGCAGGCCACAAAGTGAGTATGCCCCTTGTCCTGAAATCCCGGATATTCTTGCTCACACATAGGGCTTTTTCTTTCACACTTGGGATAGAACCGGCAGCGCAAGGGTGGCTTCCTGGTATCCTCCATTGCCTCTGAGAGTTCGACACGCCTTCTTTTAATCGTCGGGTCAGGTATGGGAACCGCTGAAATCAATGCACTCGTGTACGGGTGGAGTGGGTGTTGGATAACTTCTTCCGTGCTACCAGATTCCACGATCTTGCCCTGGTACATCACAATCAGCCAGTCGCACATATATCTGGCAATAGAAAGATCATGTGTGATAAAGAGGTATGTCAATCCAAACTTGTCCTTCAGCCCCAGCATGAGGTTCAAGACTGAAATCCTGATGGACACATCCAGCATGGAAACCGGCTCATCCGCCACCACAAATCTGGGCCGGATAATCAGGGCCCTTGCAATTGCAACTCTCTGTCTTTGCCCTCCGCTCAGTTCGTGAGGATATCTGTACAGGAAGTCCTGCGGAGGAGTTAAACCTGCCGATTCAAGGGCATAAAGGACATCCTTTTCATTCCCATGCACCGATCGCTTTTCCTGAATAATCAAAGGTTCAGCCACTGTCTCGTAGACCGTCAATCTTGGATTCAAAGACTCATAAGGGTCTTGAAAAATCATCTGGACTTTTCGTCTGAAATGGATTTCCTCGGACTTCTTCAAATCAAGAATATCCTGACCGTTCAGTTGAATACGACCACGTGTTGGTTCTATAAGCCTGACCAATAGGTTCCCGATGGTCGTCTTTCCGCTACCTGACTCGCCGACCAGACCAAATATCTTTCCCTCTGGTATCTCTAAATTGACGTCATGGACTGCATAGATACCACCTTTCGACCCCCTGAAGATCCCCTTTTTAACAGGGAAAATTTTTGTCAGATTTGTCGTTTTAACAATGACGTCACTCAAAGGCTTCTCCTGGCTGCATGGCAGGCAACCCAGTGATTTTCCTCTATTTCTGTAAATTCAGGCCTTATGGAATTACATTCTTTCAGTGACTGTTGACACCGGGGAAAAAACTTGCATCCCGGGGAGGAGTCTGTTAACCGGGGTGGTTCCCCTGGAATCCCTTCTAACCTTTCCGGTTTTCCGTGGATTTTCGGAAATGAACGCATCAAGCCCTGGGTATAAGGATGAAGAGGCGCTTTGAAAAGAGACATGGTATCGCCATGTTCCACAATGTTTCCCGCATACATCACAGCAATTTTATTACAGACCTCGGAAATAACGGCAATATCGTGAGAGATGTACAGCATGGTCATGGTGAGTTCTGCCTGTATTTTTTCAATGGATGATAATATCCTGTCTTGAACCAGGACATCTAAGGCCGTAGTTGCTTCATCGGCGATTATAATATCCGGATCACAGATCAAAGACATGGCGATAATGGCCCGCTGCTTCATGCCGCCGCTGTATTCATGGGGGTAATTACGTGCCCTTCCGGGATCCAGTCCCACCAATTGAAACATGGCCTCCATTTTATCGCTGGCCTGTTTTTTGGTCAGCTTTTGATGTTCCACAAGCGCCTCTATCAACTGATCACCCACCCGATAGACGGGATCCAAGGCGTTCATGGCAGCCTGAAAGATCATTGAAATATTTTTCCACCGGATTCTCCTCATGTCCTTTTCACTCAAGGACAGTAAATCCTGGCCTTTGAACAGAATTTGTCCTCCGTGAATGGTGGCATTCGGAGGCAGCAATCTGAGGATGCTAAGGCCAATGGATGTCTTTCCGCATCCGGACTCCCCAACGATGCCAACCGTGTCCCCCTTTTCCACTCTCAAAGACGCCCTGTCAATAGCACGCACAGTGCCTTCCTGTGTCTTATAAGACATTTCCAGGGATTTCAGTTCAAGAACGACCATGATCAGGGCTCCCTCAGTCGGGGATTGATCTCTTTTTCAAGGGAGTATCCTACTAAGTAGAATGAGAGGGCCAGCAATGAAATTGAAAGCCCGGGCGGAATCATCCAGTAAAGGGCCTTGAATGTATGACCCGTTGAAAAGCACCATTGAAGCATCATTCCCCAACTTGAAATGGTGGGATCACTAAATCCTAAAAATCCAAGGCCTGCCTCGGTCAGTATGGCATAAGTGACCCCGATGGTCATATAGAGAAAGGTGAGGGGAAGAACATTTGGGGCGATATGAATAAGAATAATCCGCCAATCGGATGCCCCTGAAACCCTGGCCGACTTCACAAAAGGCCTCTCTCTTAAGCTCAAGGTTTGAGAGCGGATTACCCTGGCTGTTATGGGCCAGCCCGTCAATCCAAGGACCATTACAATAACCCAGATGCCTCTATGTTCAAATACACACAGTATCATGATCAAAAGAGGCAACGAGGGAATAGACAGTATTATGTCTGTTACCCTCATTAGCAGTGAATCGGTAACTCCTCTGAAATACCCGGAGATCAAGCCTATGGCTGTTCCAATCAGCGTGGCCATGAGTCCCACTGTGATGCCAACAAGAAAGGCAATTTGTGATCCCTTGAGAAGCTGAGAAAAAACGTCTCTCCCCAGATGATCAGTGCCCAGAGGGTGGGTCAAGGTAGGTCCCTGGGAACTAAAGATGAGGGGATCAACACCAATCAGAGGATCATAGACGTCTGGATCAATGTTAATCACAAAAGGGGAAACCAGCGCCATTACCCCAAATATGATAATTATGGCAATACCAATCTTCCCAAGCGCTTCCTGGCTAATCCCTTTGAAAAGCAAATGAGCAAGCCCGAATTTTCTTTTTGTGGGTATTCGCATTATTCGTCAATCGAAAATAGTCAATCGAAAATCATCAATCCTAATACCTTATCCGTGGGTCAAGATATGCATAAAGGATATCCGTAATCAAATTGGTGACAAGCACAACCATCGCAATCAATATGAAGGAGGCCTGCGCCAAAGGATAATCCCTGAGAAGAACAGAATCGACCATGGTTCTGCCAATCCCGGGCCAGGAAAAGACTGTTTCCAGCAAGACACAACCCCCGATGGAATAGGCAATACTCATGGAAAAGGCAGTAACCACCGGCAGGATGGCATTCCTGGCCGCGTGTTTATTCCTTATCTTTCTTTCACTCAACCCCTTGGCCCTGACAGTGAGGATGTAGTCTTCACCTATGGTTTCCAGCATGCTATTTCTCATAATCAGCATATTACCGGCAAACCAGGTAAGCACATAACACACAAGCGGTGAGACGAGGTGGTGTAGCAAATCCAGGGTCTTCACCAACACGGACGAACCCGGGAGCCACTTGTCCGGAGTAATCATCCCTCCCACAGGGAAAAGCCCGAATTTGTAAGAGAACACCCATATCATCAGGAGCCCCAGCCAGGGGACAAAAAAGGTCCAAAAGCTCAGCCCGGTGAATATGAGGACCTTTTCAGACTTCCCTCCCCTTTTCCAGGCCATGTATCTACCCAGGCTCACTCCCACAAGATAGGAGATAATCGCGGCAGGTAGAAAGAGAACAATGGTATTCAACAGCCTCTCACCGATGACTTCCAGGACAGGTCGTTTGTAGAAAAAGGAATGCCCGAAGTTCCCGTGCAGGATACTCCCCAGGTAGTTAGTAAATTGTTTATGAATTGGCTGATCCAGGCCAAACTGGGCCTTGATACGTGCGATGGTTTCTGTTGACATCTGAGGGGAGATAAAGAAGATCGAGGGGTCGCCGGGCATCAATCGAAACATAGTAAATGTCACCGTAAGGATGACAAATAGCGTTATCACAGTCATGATCAGGCGATTGGCTAAATACCCCATCAGCTATCTCCACCTACTGAAAAACCGATTGATGCTCAGACTTTCATTTTCTACGGCAGTCTTTTCATGTCATCTACTTTAAGCTCTCTCAAATCCCCCCCAACCCCCCTTTACAAAGGGGGGAGCATCTGAAGTCCCACTTTTTGAAAGGGGGATTTAGGGGGATTTTCCCCTGACACGCCTTAAGTCAACAGCGCTTAAAATCTTACTTGACCGGCTTAATACATGAGAGCGAATCCTTGTTAACAACACCGTTATACTGTTCAATCCATCCTGTAAAACGTGTATGATTGTAAGCATGGATATTCTTCAACACATAAAGAGGGATATGCGGAAGATCATCTGCCAAGATCTCCTGTAAATTAAACGCTCCTTTACGGGCCTCATCCCAATCAAAGACCTTCAGCCAGGCGTACATTGCCTCCTGGTATCGGTCCTCTTTGTACGCCATCATATTCCACCCGTAAGGATAGATCTCTTTAACATCGAAATAGTATTGAAAATGAACAGGAAAAGGCTCGATGATGTTCCCAAAAATGATAACATCGAACTTGTTTTCCCACCACACATTGTTGATAAGGGTTGGAAAGGCCACGAGGTTGGTCTTGGCATCAAGCCCCAATTTCTTCCACCATTGGGCGATCAAGATGGCTGACTGGGCCTCCTGGGGGTTTGTGGCCTGGGTGCGTGAGATAATCTCCATAGGTTTGACCTTTTTCCCATCAGGCATCTTAATGCCAACTCCGGCAATGACCCGGGTGCCCTCAATTTTTGGTTCCTTCTCCCAGGTGTATCCGGCCTCCTTCAGAATAGAAATGGCCTTTGAATATCGAAAGGCCTCGGGTTTTCCCCTGCCGTAATTTTCCACATTCCCGTTGTACCAGAATTCTAACCCAGGGTTCTCTATGGCGTCGGCTGCCGTTCCATAATCCTGAAGCAATCTCTTTATGAGAAAGTCCTTGTCGATCGCATAGGCGAGGGCCTTGCGGAACATCTTGTCGCTAAGCGGTTTTTCTCTCAGGTTGAAGCCCGCATACTTGACATCATGATAGTAGGGCTCTGTGCTGACCGTCAGGTGCTTGACCTTTTTCAGCTCCGGAATGAAGGCTGCATCCAATCCGTGCCATATAGTATCTATCTCTTCGCCCTTGAGGGCCAGGACTGCCGACGACAGATTACCGTAAAATTTGAACAGTATTCGATCCACGAAAGGCCCATAGGTCACTGATCCTCCATCACCGGTGGAGACAGTTTGTCCTTTGAGAAACCAGTCATCATTTTTTTCAAGAAGAATATATTGCCCCTGCTTTTCTTCCACAAATTTAAAAGGTCCGGTGCCAATGGGATGTTTGATCACATAGTTGAAGATGTATTTTTGAGGGGCCTCATTCTTTCTCGCTTCAGCAACAATCTTTGACCATTTGGCTTTCTGAAGAATGAGAGTCATAAAGGTCCTGTAATAAAGAAGCGTCGTCTTTTCCTTGAGGTGAAATTTTAGGGTATAGGGTTCGACTACCTCCACTTCTTCCAGCATATCTATGGTATTGAGATAATTTGCCGCTTCGAATTCACCGAAAAAATCCAGGGTGAACTTGACATCCTCGGCAGTAAATTCGCTCCCATCGTGCCACTTGATCCCCTTCTTTAGCTTTACCACCACGGTCTTATCATCTATCCACTGCGGCATGGATTCTGCCATATAGGGTATCCATTCTAATGACTTAGGGGCATATGCATAGAGACCGCGTGGGTCTAAGTAGCCTCCGCAATAGATCATCTTAATGATATGCCAGTTCTGTTCGCTCTCGGCGCTCAGAGGATTGAGGGTCTGCGGCTCCATGACCAATCCGATTTTTACGGTACTTTCTTTGGTCATCGCCGAAGAGGGGATAACAAGGGCCGTTACCATGCCAAAACACAACAGCATTGTTACGACAACAATAGTCCTCATTTTTTTCGTCTCCATAATTTCCTCCCTTTCAATAAAATGTTTATGGTCCCTTTTTCCACTCACTTTCTCCATTTAGTATTAGCCTGGCCTATCCAGGCCGCACCAATTAATCGCCATTGCTGCATACACCTTTGCACAGGTTACCACCTGATCAATTGACACACATTCATCTATTCCATGTATCCCAATCATTTTCATATGGGCACCAGGCCCGAAGAGTACTGAAGGAACCCCTTTCTGACCCATAAACGATGCGTCGCTTGCTCCTCTAAATCCCGAATAAACAGCATGAGATCCCGTAATCTCTTGAAATGAACGAGCTAAGACCTGGTTTCCGGGATGCTTTATGGAGACTTTGCTTGCTTCCCACTCCTCGGATTCATACTCGATAAATTGAGGGGGATGATGCTTAAGCCATTCATCATCTTTGGTTCCTTCACTTATGGCCTGTTGAATACCCTCCTTAACCTGTTTCGAGGGAACAGTGTTGGGGTGTGAAACAACATATGTGAGGCGGCAAATACTTGGCACAGTGCCCATATAGGTTCCCCCTTCTATGAAAGAAGGATTCATGGTGAAAATTCGCACCTTTTCCTGATCCCCTGACAGGGGATATCCACCCAGATCCAGGACTTCGTCTTTCCAACTGGTGTTCCATTCATCTTCCAGTTGCCTTAAGATCTGAACCAACTGAGCCCCCTTTAGGATCGCATCCACACCAATTTCATGGGATTCACCCAATTGGTACCGGTCCGGGAACAAGACATAGTCCCTGGCACATGCGTGAACAGGTTTTCCCCTGATCAACAGTTCGAATACAAACACCCCGAAGGACTGAGTTTGTATCTCACAGCCGGTAGGTTCGGCAATCACGGCAAAAGGGGCACTGTACCCCCTCTCAACCGTGGCCGCAGCACCGATGGTCTTCCCTTCCATTGACTCTTCACCAATCACCGACTGGATATAGAGGTCGCCTGACAGGTTGATACCACTCTCGCGTATTGCCTTCGCCGCCCAAAAAATGGCAGTCAAGCCACCCTTATCATCTGAAGCCCCGCGGCCGTATATCAGCCCATTCTCTTTTATAGCCTTCCAGGGCGAGTGCCTCCACAGCCCTTCGTCTTCCTTGTGAACAGGGACAACATCGCAGTGGGCCTGAAGGATTAGGGCGTTACCGGACCCTTTCCCCTTGATGGTCCCGACCAGGTTGGGTCTATTTTTTTTTGGATCCACACTCCACAGATCAACTCTGTCCAGACCTGCATCCTGAAATTGGGTCTTGAGCCAGTTCTGTACCCTGTGCTCTTTTCCTTGATCATAAAGGCCTGTATTGGTTGACCTGAAACTGATAAGACGTTTGAGGAACCTTTCAACGTCTTTACCGTGCGCTTCTATGTACTGGCTGACCTCTTTTATCAGCTCCGACTGTAGTTTCATGTGTTTTTCTGCCCTTACTTTGGCTATAACCACTGCGTCACGAATATCTCAATCTCAACGTTTCTTCCCATATGACTGACCACTTATTCGTCGTTTTGTGTCCACTTATCTTTTTTTCGCTTCATTGAGGTAGCTCAAGTCAATCGCCTGATCAAGGGGAATGAACCTTTTCTGAGACCCGGTCATAACAAAGTGGTCCTGCATGATGGTTAGATCATTTCTGTCAATCTCATCGGTATACTTATAGGCTTGAATCAATTCAAAAGCCACATTTTCAGGGATATCCGTATACTGTTTGTTGAAGGCTTTATACTCATCCTGATGAAGGCCACGCTGAACTTCGTTGACATATTTCAGGGCCTTCAGGTATGCACGGAGAAATTTGATCACCACTTCACGGTTCTTCTCTAAAAACTTATCCCTTGCTGCTATGGCGGTCACCTGCATTTTTGGAAAATAATCGGTCTCTTTGAATAACTCCACGGCGATCCCTTTCTTCACCGCCAGATTGAACCAGGGCGCTCTTAATCTTGCAGCAACCACATCTCCTTTCTCAAGGGCCGCCAGGGAATCCAATGGCTTTGGGATTCTGGTCCAGACAATCTCACCATAAAGTTTCCCAAAAATCTTATGAGCCACAGGGAAGGG
>JAKLQB010000878.1 GCA_022013615.1 Desulfobacterales bacterium
ACATCATTCAAGCGGCTACCCACCTTTTCGCCGAACAGGGTTTTGAAGGCACCACCACCCTCCAGATAGACCATGAGGCCGGTGTCACGGAACCCCTGATCTATTACCACTTCAAGGGCAAAGACGACCTGTTCAGCCACATATTAGAAACTTCATTCAAAGCGTATTTTTCAAGTCTCGAAGCCCTGGAAAGAGAAACCGGGACCCAGTTTAAAAGGATCGAGGCACTCCTGGATTTTCATTTCCAGTTTGAAGCAATAGGTGTCAGGCCTACACAGTTGACAATAAAGCAATCTGCATTACAGAAGTTTAGGCCGAGTTACGATTTGTTCCAAAACTTGCATGAATGTTGAGGTGTGTGAAATGTGTAGGCCTGACACCCATGCCTTTTCACTGGTCGCCGAGGCTTTTCATCGCACAGGCGCGGTTGAGGTTTGGGGCCGCGGAACCAACCGAGTCATAGCGATGTGCGAGAAGCATGGTGCGGTTTCGCCGACCTTTGAGGAACGGCAGGGCTTTGTCATCGTCACGTTCAAAGCAGCGATAGTCGAAGTCACGGAAAAAATATCGGGGGCACCAGTCACGGCACCAGTCAGGGCACCAGTGCTCAGGCTTTTAGAACTTCTGTTTTCCAAGGGAAACCTCGGGAATGCAGAGATTCTTGCAGCATTGGGGCTTAAGAACCGTCGGCGGATGCGTGAGACTTATATCGCCCCGGCGATGCACGCGGCGTTGATTGAGTATACTATCCCCGACAAGCCCAACAGCCGGTTGCAAAAGTACCGGCTGACATCAGCCGGAGATAAGGTGCTGAGGGAACAACAACCGGGGAGGGCGAGATGCCCGCACAACCCACCGCATTTACCCCAGATATTCGAGGCAATGGCGTTTATGAAACATTCTGAATTTTGAGATCATGGACGTCCCGATGCCCCAGAAGTTAGAAAAAATCACCGGAGCGGCGGCGGTCACTTTTAAGGTGGATGTTCGTGGGTTTCAGCAAACCGTCGATCAAGTCACTGCATAACTTAGGACGGAAACAGTCTCAAGTCTGGCCCAGGTGACATGGTGCCAAAAACTGGACATAAACTGGACAAACAGGACACGGACGCGGCGATACATTACGCCAGAAGTGAGCCAAGTACGCAAAATGCAGCAGAAAATCCGATACTTGAGAAACGGCTCGCAAACGGTCTACGAATACGAATTTAAGGACCGGCGCACCGGCGTCTATGATGCCTTGCGGAAAATCTTGAAAGCAGGCCCTCGCCTGAGTATGGGGAATCGTTATGAACATAGAAATAAGCGAACATTTGCAAGCATTGAACTGTTGGCGCGAGCAAGGGCGACTGGAAATGCTTGGAAAGGGCAGAGACGCCAAATGGCGGCGGAAAGATTGAAAGTAGGAATACCACTTTAATGTGGGAATAATTTAGCAGGAAGGTGAAACGTTCCCATTAGAAACCCCAAGGGCAGAAAAAGGGTTATCCACGGGCGGAGGCCCTATAGAAAGGCTCAAAATCAGATGGCGAAACAAAAGAAAAAAAATCATTCGGTTATTCCGCCTGTCCTTGGCGAGGCCATTGCCGATGTTGGGGACGAGGAGGACTTTGTCGATTTTCTGAGGCATGAGCTGGAGTGGCCTATCCCAATGAACGTGCAACGCTTGGTGGATGTGACAGTGGATTTTTGCCGCAGAAGTCTTGTCAAGAATTGAAATAGGCTTTACTTGTCGGAGCATTGCGTAGATCCCGCTATCGGGGCCCCGTGGAATTGCAATCCATTTCACTGGGGCTGATAGCTGACATCTGAACGCTTTATAAATAGACAAGAGTCAATCAAAGACTTGACCCCTTCTGTTACCGCTGGCCGTTACATGAGCGGGAAGGTCGAAGTTTCTCATATTTCTTTTCCGGATACCAAGAGCGAAATAATCTCGTAACGAAGTACTTAAACACTGATCCAGATTACGTTGTAGTTGTCCTTGATATTAAGAAATTCTACCCATCGGTTAATCGTGAGATTGTCTGCGAACGATTCAATAATCGTCTAATTGACTTAAAGGACAATAAACTTCGGGAATATATCAGCTCCACCTGTTGGCAAATGGTAAACGTGGCAGAGTCAGGTATTCCCATAGGGCCTGGTTTGAGTCATGTGCTTGGAAATTTAGCCTTGGAGAAGGTGGACGCCCGTATGAGCAAAAAGATTGGTGGTAGATACTTGCGATACGTGGATGACATCTTTCTGGTTTTATCTCCAAAGGAAATTAAAACCTCAGAACTAGCATTAAATGAGGTCGTTCGCTCTGAGGGTTTGGAGCTGCACGAAAAAAAATACGATCAGATGTCCACACATGATTGGATGGAAAGTATTCATAGTTTAGAAGAAAAAATGCTAGCTGATAGATTTCATGAATTTGTCCAACGCATTCGTCTTTTACTTTGGCTAAAACCAGATAAGCTTCCATCGCTTCAGAAGGTTTTCGCAGAGGAAGGACTCTATATGCCCCTAAAAAGATTTTCACTTGATGCCCGATACGGCAGATTTCATCGCTTCATGGGTGGCATCTTGAAAACCTCACATTGGGGTTGGCAACAGGTATCACAGCTTCTTTCGGAAACAGAGGAGAGCCTCGTATACGCAGCTCACAAATTGTGCAATGATTTCCAGTCAATTCTTTACAAAATAGTCGACCTTGACTTGCCGGATCGTGGTATGATGAGGCGATTCCGTATACAGCGTTTACGTTTCGCATTGAATCGATTGCTATATCTTCTTCCTGTTGAGGATTATAAGTTATTACTCAATATAGCCCCAGATATTGATGAGCTTTTTGAATACCGCCAGTTAGTAAAAGCATTTGTTGAAGGAAATCTGGATCATATTCTTACAATTCCCGGTCCTGCTGTTTCAACATTTGCATCAATCTGGCATGAAAGAGGTGATAAAAAACTCATGGCATATAGTAAGAAACTCCTTGATGCCGAGGGATCTATTGAAAGCGTTTGCATTCTTTCTTCATTTGGCGTGATAGATCCACCGAAGTCATGGGTGGAGCAATTGTCTAAATCGGATGCTGAATTGATTCGCTTCAGTTTAATGTCTACTCCAGAAATGAGAATTTTAACGGATCATTCATTTGAAGATGAAATTCGTACGTTACAACTTGGAGTATCATCCGATGAAATGATAAGTATAATAAATACTAGATTCAGTGATCTGGAAGCACTCAATCTTGACGGATTATTACTCTCGAAATATGGATCCGGTTAGTTTGAGGGATGTAACTTAAAAAACTAAATAACTCAACACAAACAACATAAACTCGATTCTGTGATGGAATTAGCCGTGCAACGAATGCACCCACCACACCGCATCTATGGTATCGATTTCAGCGGGGCTCAAGACGCAGGTAAGAAGATCTGGATTGCCGAAGGCGTTGTAAAGGGAGACTCGTTTTTGATCGAAGATTGTTTCAGGGCAAGAGATTTACAAGATTCAGGAAATGAACGGTACAAATATCTGCCCGTGTTAAAGGATTTCATGAAGGAGAATCAAGATGCGGCGTTCGGCCTGGATTTTCCTTTTAGCAACGAAATGAATAAATCACGGAAAGCATTATGGACCTCATGACACATTTGGTATACGAGGATATTTTTAACCAAATAGGAAAAAGTGGCTTGACCCTCCCGTTGTCATGTCTTGGTGATAAGAGAGTTATTGATGAATTAATAGACGAACTTATAAGCGGGTTGGACCCGGTAGAGGCCATTTCATATAGTTCGTTCTTGAACATGATTGTACAGACCTGCGAACCAGAAGAATCAGCGCGATTAGGAAGAAAGGAGATTGCGGCTGTTGGTTTTAGAAAAAAAATACCGGACACCAAAGTTTTTTTCCATAGGGATTGCCTGTTACATATGATGTCGCGGATAATCGCGGGCAGTAAAGACGGAACTATGCGCATAACGGGTGGAAGCGACAGGCGCGGGACGGCAAAATACTATAAAGCATTACTCCTTATAAACAGCAAAATCAACACTAACACAGAAGATAAACGACACACTCTCCTAAAGGATTATTTCATCCGAGATTACCCTCCGACTTATTCTCCCACTACCACAAGTACTATCTTTAAAAATAGACTGCAACGCTACTGGTATATCTATAACCATATATTACCCAAAATGGAAAAGCGCAAAGCAGAGTTAATCAAGAAAGGTATAGATGTTCTGAAAAAAGATTCGGGGCTGACTCTGCGAGAACATTATTTAGTGTTAGCTGGCATACTGGGCTGGTTTTTGATATTACCGGTTGAAAAACAAAAAAGTCAAAATGAAGAAATATCTATATTAGGATTTGATTATCGCAATATTGGCAGTTTTTATATAAGAAAGAATAATTTCCCCGATGCCGACCGATTTATTTGCCTTATTAAGTCTCTTGCGCAAGACAAAAATTGCATACAAAAACACTTTGCCAGAAAAAGGCGAGACGAAGTAACTGGTTTTTATAGGCACTTCAGTGATTTCTTTGACCGGCCTGTCTTTAAGATTGACGATGACAGTTTCTGCATACTCGATTTGAAGTTTCTCATTGAAGGTTTATGCTCCGGACTCCTATGGCGCATAAACGATATAGCATCTTCCAATGGCGGACTTCAAGGTCTGAAAGGATACTACGGTCAACTTATCGAAAAATACTTTGACTTTCTTCTTGAACAGATATTCGGTCATACCAAAATTTCTAAATCTGCAGGCAGCGGCCCTGATTCGATTGTCGAGACCGACGACTATTTGATCATTTTTGAATTTACGACTGAATATTACAGATTTTCATCGCTCTATAACGCATCGACAAACTCTTTTGTGGAGGATTTGCATCGGTTGCTTTTTAATATAGGAGAGAGTGATCCGTGTGGCAGAAGCAAGAAGGACAAAGGCAAGTTCTTCAAGCTTAACGAATATCTGAATTCTACGGGAAAACAGGGAAAAACAGTTATACCAATCCTTGTTACCGAAAATTATCTCGGCGATTATGATCTCCTGAATCAGTTTGACAATTTCCTTGATAAAAAAATTCAAAAATATGGATTGACAAACATTCTGAAACATAAGCCTTTAATCCTTTGTCTCGATGACCTTGAAATATTTTGGGCGTTGAGTAGTGAAGATAAAGCTATACAGGAGTTAGAAACCCGCCTTCAGACTTGGGAAAAATCTGACAAAGGGAAGTTTTTGTACAACTTCTCTTATTTCATATCGAGCCATAGCGACGCTATTATAAAAAGTAAAAGCTACACAAACTTTTTTGATTATTCCAAATTTTGGGATGAACTTGCAAAATGAAAGATAGGCGAGAATATGAAATAGGTGGTCCGGGACGTCCTTAAATATTTCAATAACTCAACACAGCCAGCATTGATCCGATTCTGTGATGG
>JAKLQB010000094.1 GCA_022013615.1 Desulfobacterales bacterium
AATATGTTCCTTGATCGCATGTTCTGCGGCATTTACATCTAATTTTATTTTCCCCCCAAGGAAGAAATCAGGATTCAGATAGCCCAAAACAAGGTCAGAGTCGGTGCAGGTGGGCTCTGTTCCTCCTAAGCTGTAACAGGCAGGACCAGGATTTGCCCCTGCACTCTGGGGCCCTACATGGAGAAGACCCCCATCATCGATCCACCCGATCGAGCCACCCCCTGCTCCGATTGTGTGTATACCCAATATCGGCATTGCAATAAGATGACGATTGATGTTTCCGTCAGTTATCAGCAACGGTTCCCTTTCCTTGACCAGGGCCGCGTCAAAGCTGGTCCCACCCATGTCCACGGTAATGCAATCTTCATAACCCTGTATCGATGTATAGGCTATCCCGGCAATGGGGCCTGCTGCCGGGCCTGAAAGGAGCGTAGATGCAGCCATCTCCATGGCTACCTGGGGAGAGGTTACCCCGCCGTTTGACTGCATAATGAGAAGCACCCCTTTGAAATTGGCTGCATCGAGCTTTTTAATAAGGCTCAGGAGATAGTCCCTGAGTATAGGCCCTACATAAGAGTTTAGAACAGTGGTGGAAATGCGGTTGTAGAACCGGACCTGTGGTAAGAGTTTTGAAGAAAGAGTTACATATGCTTCGGGCATCTGCTCGGCCACAATCTCCAGTGCCTTTCTCTCATTGTCAGGGTTGGCATAGGAGTGAAGGAAGCATATGGCAATAGCCTTTACATCGTTCTTTTTAAAATGTTCAACCCCCGTCTTTACATCCTGCTCTTGGAGGGATTTTGTCATATCACCAGTGTGGGTAACCCGTTCCCCGACAGGCCATCTCAGTGCTCTCCTGACAAGGGGCTTTGGGGCCTGATATCGATTGTTATAAAGCTCCTCCCGCATACCCCGTCTCATCTGAAGGGCATCGCGAAATCCGTTTGTGGTAAGTAAGCCCGTTTTTACACCGGAATTTGTGAGGGTAGCGTTAGTCGTCACGGTAGTGCCGTGAACAATAATCTCCACCTCTTGAAGGAAATCCTGGACATTGCAACCCCTCTTTTCTGCCATTTCATTGAGGCCGCTGAAGACGCCGACAGAAGGATCGGGAAAGGTCGTAAGGGTTTTGTAAACCTCCGAGTCCCCTGACTCCTCCATGAGAAGGAAGTCTGTAAAGGTGCCGCCCACATCAATTCCGATCTTGGAACTCATTGACAATTTCCTCCATTTCACGTCTCTGTTTTAATATCAACGTATTCCTTAAGCAGGTATTTCTTGCCAGTGTTTATATGATGCCGGATGATCTGCTTCAATTTCCGGCGATCTTTATTCTTAATTGCATCAATGATCATTTTGTGATCTTTGATTGAGACGACCGCTCGCCCTTTGATTTTCAGGATACGGGCCCTGTGACGAGTGATGTGATCTCTTAATCGATTGATGAAATCATGAAGCCATTTGGAATCACAAGCCGCAGCGAGGATGTCATGAAACTCACTATTCAACAGTAACATGTCCGCTGGTCGATGCTCAGCCAGGGCCTTTTCAGATTCTTTTACGTTTTCTTCGAGAGCATGGATTCCTTCGTCAGTTATCTGATCCACAACCAGCTCTGCTGCGTAAATCTCTAATATCAATCTAAGGCCAAAAATTTCTTCTATTTCCTTGGTTGAAAGCTCGGGTATATTAAAGCCCCCACGAGGTGATTTTATAATAAGGCCCTGTTGCTCAAGCTTAAAAATCGCCTCTCTGATGGGAGTCCGGCTTATTCCCAGTTTTTTGGCAAGCTGCTCTTCATATAGTGTTTCATCCGATTCAAACTCGCCTTGAATAATGGCGTTTTTCAAAGACTCGTAAATTTCCTCCCGGAGGGGGCGCCTTTGTAGTTTGCCGATCAGTTTTTCCATGGATGGTTCCATAGACGGTTTGTTTTCCTGTAGAGCAGAATCTCTCCTCAGAAATTCCATGTTCACCTCATTAAACGCTGCATCCCATGTGGGGCATAAAACGCAGGGAGAATTTGCAGGCCCTGAAAAGGCTCGAAATTAAGTTTAAATAATACTTGACATTTATTGCCGCAGTGTTTTAAAAAAAAGATACACATATCATGTATAATGTATAACGTATAAGTGTCAAGGCTTTTTGTAATGGTCAAGAAAAAAAGGGAGAGATGATATTTTGTTAATAGGACAGATAGTGTGGCTCAATTATTATTAACCTTATTTCCAATTAAAGGAGGGTGATCATGGAAAAGAGAGATCCTTGGACAAAGTGGCTGGGAGTTTATTTGGCTATTGCCCTGGTGATGGTATTGATAATGCCAGGCTACGCTGCTTCAGCTTCAAAACAACCAATAAAATTTGGATATGTCGGTCCCATGTCAGGCTTTTATGCTCATGGGGGCACACATGCTACCCAGGGTATGAAACTCGCTTTTGATGAAGTGAACTGGACAGTTGCAGGCCGCAAAATTGAATTGGTTATTGAGGATGATGGCTGGGATGTCGGGGCGGGAATAGCAAAGGCAAAAAAATTAGTTCTTGATGATAAGGTAGACATTATGCTGGGTCCTCATAATGGGCAGGTGATCATAGCACTTAATGATTTTTACAAAGAACACAAGATGATACACATCTCTCCTATAGCCGATGATTCCAGGCTTACAAGAGATAAGTACAGCAAATACTTTTTCCGTGCCAACAAGGACGCAATTGCAGACGTATACCGCGTAGCAGGGTATCTTGCCTATAAAAAAGGCTATCGCAAGGTAGTTTACATGGGAGCTGATTTCATTCCTTCGAGGGAAAACATTAAAGGTTTCAAGCAGGTTTTTGAGCCCTTGGGCGGAAAAGTGGTTAATGAGATCTTTGTGCCTTTTGGAACTACCGACTTTGCCCCTTATTTCACCAAAATTGATCTCAAGAACACGGATGCAATATATGTATTCTTTTTTGGAGGCGATGCAATAAGCTTTGTTAAGCAATACACTGAGTACGGTCTCAAAGGACGTCTGTCCTTGCTCGGAATAGCAATCACCGACGGCGCTCTCATCAAGGCAGAAAGAGATGCTGCATTAGGGATTGAGACTGTGTCAAATTATTGCCCGACATTAGATACACCTGTAAACAAGAAATTCGTTACGGCCTACACAAAGAAATTCAAAATGGATGTCGACTTTCATGCAGATCTTGGCTATGTCACCGCAAAGGTAGCTCTATTAGGGCTTGAGAAGGTTAATGGCAACACAAAAGACGTGGACGGGCTGATCAAGGCTATGGAAAAGGTGCAATTTGACGCACCAAGAGGTCCTTTCCGTTTTGGCCCCAATCACGCCCCTATTCAAAATGTCTATCTCAGGGTTGTGAAAAAGACAAACGGCCAATTTCAAAATTATGTTGTGGAGACCACTCCTGATGTGGGGCAGGGCTGGATGCCTTCAGAACTCCGCTAATCTTAGGAAGATCTATCACAAGTGATCAACACCGGACAGATAATTCTAATTCTCTTAAATGGTGTCACCACCGGGATGCTGCTCTTTCTGCTTGCCTCTGGCCTCATATTAATCCTTGGGGTCATGGGTATTGTAAATATGAGTCACGGCGCCTTTTTCCTGCTCAGTGGCTATATCTCTATTGCTATTGCTTCTGCCACAGATAATTTTTTAATAGCCGTATTAGGAGGTACGGCAGCCATTGTTATCTTGGGAATATTGGTAGAGCGTTTCCTCCTGCGTCGTGTTCCCGGTGGTGTTGACGCCCAGGTACTCCTTACATTTGCCTTTGTTTACATCATAGCAGATTTTTCAAGAGGCGTCTGGGGCGGGTATCCTCAAGGGTTGCATGCCCCGGCAATTCTGGCAGGCTCGGTAAAGATTCCTGGTGTGTTCATGACATTTCCGATCTATCGTCTCTCAATTGTCGTTTTTGGTCTAATAATCGCTGTTGCACTGTGGCTGTTTCTTGAAAAAACCCGGTTTGGTGCGATCATTCGGGCCGGAGTAGATGATAGAGAAATGGTAATGGGGATCGGGATAAATATCAAGATGCTTTTCACCGCGGTCTTTGCCCTGGGCTCACTCCTGGTTGGCTTGGCCGGGGCCTTGGGTGCCCCTATCATGCCCGTCTATCCCGGGCAGGACTGGAATATCCTTCTTTTAGGGATGATTGTATTGGTAGTAGGTGGAGCATCTATAAGAGGTGCTCTTCTTGGCAGTCTCATTATAGGGTTGGCAGATAATATAGGGAAATTCATGCTGCCCCAGTTGGCCATGTTCCTCCTCTTTGGAATTATGGCGCTTATCCTGGCACTCAAACCTCAAGGCCTTTTTCGATAGATATGGCCTCAAAAAGCATTCAACACAAATATTTTGTCTATTTTTCATTAGCTGCCGGGGGCATTGTCTTGGTGGCATTTCCCCAGTTCATGCCCGTATACCATACGTATTTATTAACAGAGGTGCTAATATATCTGATCTTCGCACTCAGCCTGAATTTGTTGATGGGGTATACAGGTCTTGTTTCTCTCGGGCATGCGGCATTTTGGGGGACAGGAGGCTATGCAGTAGCCCTATTAATGTCAAAAGGTGTTGTTGATAACTTTTTTCTTTGCACGGGTGCTGCTTTATTGGCCTCAGCAATTCTTGCTTGTATTTTTGGCTTCCTGGCTCTCAGAACTTCTGGGGTCTATTTCATTATGATTACTTTGGCTCTCGGGCAAATGCTCTGGGCCCTTGCCTGGCGTTGGGAATCATTTACAGGGGGCAGTAACGGCCTCCACGGTGTTACCCGGCCCGATTTCCTGGCGTCCTGGTCTCAGGTAAATAGCATAAGTTTTTATTATTTAATTTTAATAATAGTTATCCCAACTATCCTTCTCATTTACCGCATTACCACCTCCCCTTTTGGCCAAACATTGGTCGGTATTCGTGAGAATGAGCCTCGAATGCAGGCCCTCGGCTATAATACATGGCGTTACAAGTACTCCTGTTATGTATTGGCGGCAATATTTGGGGCATTAGCCGGGGCCCTAAAGGTTTTTCAGGATGGTTCTATTAATCCGGGAAGTTTCAGTATAACAATATCAGGATTGGTCGTACTTATGGTGCTCACTGGAGGGGCAGGTAGTTTTGCCGGGCCTATTTTGGGTGCAAGCGTAGTCTGGGTAATAAAAAGCATCGTCAGCTCCTACACTTCATACTGGGGCGCTGCCTTAGGCATCATCCTCGTTATTATAGTGATGTTTTCTCCTCAAGGGATTACCCCTTTGCTTACGAAACCACTTGTGAAACTGAACCAGAGGCTATGGAATCCCTAAAGTGTGAAAACATTTTCAAGGAATTTGGTAAAGTACCTGTAATAGAAGATGTTTCTTTTGGCATAGGAGATGGGGAATGCAGGGCAATTATCGGACCCAATGGAGCCGGGAAGACCACCCTGTTTAATCTAATCGCAGGGCAATTATACCCCTCTGCTGGTCGAATATATTTGTTGGGCCAGGACATAACTACAATACCTCTTCATGAGAGGGTTCACCTTGGTCTGGCTCGCACATTTCAAATTACGAATCTTATGTTCGATCTCACTGTTATGGAAAATGCCCTGTTGGCAATTAAAGTAGTTATGCCGTTCCGATCCGTCTTGTTTCGCTCTCAGAAGAGATATGCCGGCCTTTTTGATGAGTCTGAGCGATTGCTAACACAATGGGGATTATGGGAAAGGCGAAATGACCTGGTAAAAAATTTGTCTTACGGGGAGCAGCGCCAGACCGAGTTAGTCATGGCTCTGGCTTCCAAGCCAAAAATACTGTTGCTGGATGAGCCGACTTCCGGTCTCTCAGGGGCCGAGTCAGTTTCTTTTGTTGATCTCATTCGTAAGGCCAAACAGGATATTACTGTTGTGATCGTTGAGCACCATATGGATGTAATATTTGACCTGGCAGATTTTATATCTGTGCTTCACTATGGAAAGGTGATAGCAGAGGGAACGAAAGAGGAGATCGTAACCAACGCTAAGGTCAAAGAAGTCTATTTGGGCGAGGACCCAGAAGAGGATGCTTCAACTAATTGATATTCATACTTATTACGGAGACAGCCATATTCTTCAAGGTGTCTCTTTTGACATTCCTAAAGGCGCTATTGTAGCCCTTTTAGGGCGAAATGGTATGGGCAAAACAACAACTACCCGCTCCATTATTGGATTTACACCACCACGTCGTGGGATAGTGCGTTTCAAAGGGAAAGATATCTCTGGTGTGGAGTCCCATAAAATAGTTCAAATGGGCATAGGCCTGGTCCCTCAGGGCCGTCGTATTTTTCCTTCGCTAAGCGTGAAAGAGAATCTCATGATAGCGGCACGTGGTCGGCCTGATCTCCCCAAAGGCTGGGACATGGGCAAGGTCCTTTCCCTGTTTCCCCAGCTTAAGCCGCGACTCCATGCCCAGGGCAATGCCATTAGTGGCGGGGAACTTCAAATGCTTGCCATAGCCAGGGCCTTAATGGGTAATCCGGAGCTTCTTTTAATGGATGAGCCCTCCGAGGGACTTGCCCCCATTATTGTGAGGCATATAGAACACATTATTAAACGGCTTAAAGATGAGGGAGGTTTTTCCATATTGCTTGCGGAGCAATCACTTCATCTGGCCTTAGAAGTAGCTGACTATGTCTATATAATGAGCAAGGGCACGATTGTATATGAGTCTGCTCCCCAGCAGTTACGGGACAATGAAGAGGTTAAGGTGAAACATCTCGGTGTATGATGACATAGAGAGAATTCGTGAGAAGAGGAGACAAAATGTTACAGAACAGGGTATCCAATCCCATGTTTCCAAGGCTTTTCGAACCTGGAAATATTGGCGGATTATGGCTTAAAAATCGAATAATAAAGGCCCCTATGGTCACAGGCTTTGCCACCAGGGATGGTTGCGTTACCGAACGTATGATCGGTCATTACCGGGAGTTTGCAAGGGGAGGCTCAGGTCTCATCATTGTGGAGAATTCTCATATTGACGACAAGGCCAGCAAGTCGAGTCCATGTCAATTATCCGCGAGTCATAACGAACACAGGTCCGGTCTGGTACGGTTAGCATTGGCCATTAAATCAAACGGCGCTAAGGCATGCCTGCAATTAGGACATGCAGGCCGGCAAAAATTTATACCCACGCCTCCGATCAAGGCGCCATCCCGGGTCCCCTGGGCGGAAATGTATAAAATGGGTATTCCTGCACCGGAAGAACTCACATTTGAAGAGATAGAGGAGATAATAGAGGCATTTGGTGATGCGGCGCTTAGGGCAAAACAGGCCTGCTTTGATATGGTTGAAATTGTAGGTTGTCATGGCTATCTAATCACAAATTTTTTATCACCACATACCAATAGGCGCTCGGACTGGTATGGCGGTCCCATCGAGAACAGGATGAGGTTCCTTCTTGATCTTGTCGGCAATATAATCCAAAAGGCGGGAGAGAATTTCCCTTTATCCATCAGGCTGAGTGGATCTGATTATGAAGAAGGCGGTATCACTATAGAGGATAGCAAGAAGGTGGCAGTGGCCCTTGAAAAGGCCGGCGTAAGTACAATCCATGTATCAGGAGGTACCCACCAGACCATGCATTTTGAGCATACACCTATGTACGGTCCTCTGGCTCCAAATGTCTGGGCTGCCGAAGAGATAAAGAGAGTCGTTAATATTCCGATTATTGCGTCAGGGTCGATCACTACTCCCCAGTTGGCGGAAACCATATTGGAAGAAAGAAAGGGAGATTTTATCTCCTTAGGCCGGCCGCTACTTGCCGACCCCTATTTCCCATTAAAGGCAGAGGAGGGACGGCCTGAGGATATATGCTGTTGCATTCGTTGTTTAGATGGATGTGTTGTGAGAGGAGCAGTAATAGGGTCAATAGATTGCTCTGTTAATCCTACCCTGGGGAGAGAGGATGAGTTCAGGATTACTCCTGTAGATCATGGCAAGAAGGTCGCCGTGGTTGGCGGGGGGCCGGCTGGCATGGAGGCTGCCAGGGTCACTGCTCTCAGGGGGCATAGTGTAACCTTATTTGAAAAGAGAAAAATGGGAGGTGTCCTTAATGAGGCATCTATCCCCGAGTTCAAGGCGGATATAAGAAAACTAATTGATTATTTGTCCGTTCAGGTCAAAAAGGCGGGTGTTGAAATCGTTGAAGGGGAGGCGACAAGCCAGACAATAAATGATGGCAAGTTTGATGCGGTAATAGTTGCTATCGGGGCCACACATGCGGTTTATAAAAGCTGCGAGAAAGATAGACCTTCGGTAATAGGCCCTTTAGACGTATTCCAGGGAGCCATTACAGGCAATAGTGTAATAGTTGTCGGCGGTGGGATGATCGGATGTGATGTCTGTCTATTCTTAGCGGAACAAGGAAAAAAAGTTACAATAACCACCAGAGGGGATGACATTGCTCGAGGCATGAACCATGCCGAACAGCTCTCCTACTTTGAAAGGCTATCCAGGCATAAGGTTGACATCCGGACCGGCGTCCACCTGGAGGAAGTGACCGACGAAGGTGTAGTTATTCATAATAGGGCCGCAATCAAGAGCGAGATCAAAGGAGAGAGTGTGGTCTTATGCGCAGGCCTTACACCGAATAGAGGGCTATTTAATGAGTTATCCAAAATGCAGGGATTAAAGGTCTTCGCGATTGGCGATTGCGTTGAGCCGCGGGCCATTTTTGATGCAATTCATGAAGGGTTCTGGACTGCGTTTAATTTGATTTAGAATACGATTTAACAAATATCAAAACGGGAAGGGGGTGCTATACGTAGTATTTTATTTGTTAAGGTGATAAGTAATGGCGGAGGAATATTTTTGTAAGCATAGAGATCTATATGAAGGAGGTTTTTACAATGGCTGATACAGTTATTAAAAACAGTAAAATGGTTTTTCCTGAAGGAATCATTGAAGGTGGCGTTGCAATTGTAGGGGAAAAGATTGTCGTTGTGGCGAATAATGACAACCTTCCTGCGGCAGATAATACGATTGACGCAAAGGGAAAGTACCTGATTCCCGGCGTGATTGACCCGCATGTCCACCTGGCTCCTGCGGCCACACCCGGGTATGCACCGCCTGGCTTTCCTGTCCCCGAACTGGAGGATTCAGAGAGAATGTTTGAGGCGGATTGTAAGGCAAATTCAGTGACGTGTGCCAGAACCGGAGTAACAACCTACGGGCACTTTATCCATTCAGGGCCGAAACAGGATAATAACATAGATATGTTCAAAAGATATAAAGGTTGCGTTGAGCGGGCTATGATGACCGACATGTTTTTCCATGCCATAATTTCTAATGATGGCCATATTGAGGAGATACCAAAACTTGCAGAAGTGTGGATAACTTCGGTTAAAGTAATGTATAATGCTTATAAAGGTCCTGACGGAATGATGGCCGGCCTGTATGGCGTAAGTGACGAACAGGTGCTGAATGTCATTGAGAAAGTTGCTGAGGTTAATGATAAAGGATACTTAGGGGCATGGGTTATGTTTCACGCCGAAAACCAGGACATCATTTATAAGATCAGGGATCACTTTAAGGAATCAGGCAGGAATGACCTTGCTGTCTGGAGTGATAGCAGGCCTAAACTGGTCGAGTTAGAGATGATGAGGCGCATGATAAATATGGTTAAGGCCATCAAGATCATCAGAGAACCTCCACCATTATATGTCTGCCACATGTCTCTTGCCGAAGATGTGGATATCGTTGCCGCAACAAAGGCTGAAGGTGAAATCACCATAGCATGTGAGACAGGCCCTAATTGGCTCTTGCTTACCAAAGATGATGATAAGCTGGGAAGCATGGGTAAGGTGAATCCGCCCCTCCGGAGCAAGGAGGATTGTGAGGGGTTGTGGAACGGACTAAGACAGGGTCTTATTGAATGTATCGGAACGGACAGTCTTACAAGCATGGTGTTAGCATCAAAGTCTGACGAGATCTGGAAGGCTATGCCAGGTTTCCCGGGAGAGGGTGCTCTTCCCCTCTTGCTGAGCGAGGGTGTCAATAAAGGCAGGATATCCTTCCCGAAACTTGTGGAAGTGATGTGCACGAACCCGGCAAGGGTGTTCGGATTATACCCGCGAAAGGGAGCAATTGCTCCGGGTTCTGATGCAGACCTGGTGATCGTTGACTTGGATAAAAAACAAAAGATAAATAAGGACACACTCCAAAGCCCGGCGGAGTTCTCCTGCTTTGATGGCTGGGAATTAACAGGTTGGCCTATCACCACCATGGTAAGGGGGCAGATAGTATTTGACAAGGGAGAAGTGGTAGGGAAACCCGGCACAGGCAAGTATTTACCTCGAACAAAGGCATAAGATTCATATTGCGACAAACAATAGAAAGGAGATATATAGGATGGCAAATTCATATTCTGTCCGGCCAGGAAAGATAGATTTGAAACTTAACCCTAAAGAGACAGCCCTCATCGTTATTGATATGCAAAACGGCTTTGGCGCTCCAGAAGGCAGTTTCGGGAGATTCGATACGGAGTACCCGAAAACTGTTCAGAAGGTAGTCCCCACCATTCGAACTGCCATTGATTACTGTCATAATGTAGGAATTCCTGTACTGTATACAAAGCAAACGCATGTGATAGAGTTCTTTAAGGCAGGCCTGCACGCCTTTGTTGGAAGGGAACTGGCGGCATTTAGGGAGGCAGGTGTCCAGATCTGTGTGAAGGGCACAGATGACACTGAGATACTGGATGAGCTAAAGCCCATTGAAAAGGACTATGTCTTCGAAAAGAACAAGGCCAGTTCCTTTTATATGACATGGCTGGAACTCTGGTTGAGGTATTTCCATACAAAAACCCTCCTTATAACCGGATGCAATACCGGGTACTGCGTCATACATACTACCCAGGACGCGGCCGCCAGAGACCTCGACGTAATAATTGTTGAGGACGGCGTTAACGACCCTGTTCCTTACATCCATGAAACCGTTCTTGAACTCATTGATAGAAGGTTTGGCAGGGTGCTTACCTGGGAAAACATCCAGAATGTCCTCGACAAATTCCCGGAGGAAGTCAAAATAACTGGATCCAAACCATGAATTAGCATTCGCCACATTTTATATGCAACCAAGTGCCAAAGTGTACAGCCCCGCGACAAACCGCGGGGCATCTGTTTTTTAGAAGCAGTTTGGCTTGTTGCTATGATACCTTCCTTGTAGTCCTTGCCAGCAAATGCTGGCAGCAACCGGAACGTCTGCAAGTATTGGTGATCAGGTATGGATAGGTGATACGGCAATAAAAAATTGGAAATTGGCCGGGCCTGACGCAATGCCAACTTTTATGAAATTGGATTTTGACGAAGAAACTCTGAAGAAATATAAACGGAGGAAATTTGCCTGCCAGGGCTGTCCTGTGGCATGTGGGGCAATTTTCAGCTTAAGAGGAGACGTTCCCTTTTCAGGGGAAGACGTCCGTCACTTCTGTGCTGTCTTAAAAGATCTTGCATTTGAGTAAACGTGCCATTAATATGAAGGGTTAATATGTCATTTGAATATCATTTATCATATTACCGACCATTTGGAAATACTTAAAACAAATCTAAGAAAGATGATCAAAGCCAAAAGGTGAGGTAAAATTCCCCTCAATCCCCCTTTAGCAAAGGGGGGGTGGGGGGGATTTTTTTAGAGATAAGGGAATTATAATAAAAAATCATGAAGTTAAACTTGATGATCTCGTAAAAAGTCACGAAGTTCGGGATTTGGGGTAATGTCCCCAATGCTAACTACTTATAATAATTCACAATCCCTAAATTCCTGAATTGCTCAATCTATGTAAAAAGGACTTTTTACATGGCCGTCAAACTTATCTTTGACGTTTTCGTGGTAAGGCAAAAAAAAGCTTGACATTTCTATTTCATAGTGTTATTTTTCTGCCTGTTGTTTTTTCTTTGCTGAAGAGGGGTAAATAAGGTATGTTCCCTTTTCAGCGGCAAGGTCCTGCCAAATATAGGCGGGATACCATAAAATCGCTTCGCGATTTTATGCATTTTATAGAGAAAGGAGGTGAAACAGGAGGGTTTTTTTGTAATTATTTTAAATCGTTGTACAACTAAACTTACTTTCTTTAGGAGGAAAGAGTGATGAAAAAATTATTTGTTTTGTTAGGAGCAGTTGTACTGGTGGTTGCCTTTACGGCGCCTGCCTTTGCGGCTGAGTGGAGCTTTTACGGAAGCGCCAGGATTACCACATTCTGGACAGACGTTTCGGAAGAATTGGGTCCCACTGGTGAAGATGACCTTGACCTGGATCATTCTTTGCAAGGTAACTCAAGGATTGGCGCCAGCGTAAAGGTCAGTGATAATCTCACGGGCCACTTCGAATATGGTTCCGGACCAAACCTCAGGCTCCTCTGGGGCGAGTACGACTTTGGCGCGTTCAAGCTCGGCGTTGGGCAACATTACATACCTTTATGCTTGTTCTATAGTAACCAGGCGTATGGCCCGGATAATGGCTTGCTCGACGTGGGCGGCGTCCACGTTGGCAGGGATCCAATGGTCCGGGCCAAGTTCGGAAGCTTTGAGGTCGCTCTTGTCAAACCGAACACACCAGGTGTTCCGGGTGCGGTTGACACAGACGTTACAATCCCAATGATTCAGGCGAAGTATACATTGAAGGTCGCGGGTCTGAGCGTAGCACTGGCTGGCGGATACCAGACATACGATGTCGTTAACGCATTAGACCAAGACGACGATGTTTCTGCCTATATGGTAGCCCTTGGTGCGCAATACAATATGGGCCCATTTTCTATCGGCGGCAATTATTGGATGGGACAGAATGCCGGAAACATGGGGAATCCGACATGGGGTTATGCACCCAATATTTCTGCCAGTGCTGATGCAGACGGAGTCTTGGACAACGATGCCTATGGCTTCCACGTTATCTTAGGATTTACTATGAGCGACATGGTGAGTTTCGAGGCAGGCTATGGTTATGTCGTTGGTGACCTGGACGATGCAGCCGAAAAGGATGAGACCTCGGCATACTATCTCCAGGCCAAGATCAACCTTGCAAAGGGTGTGTCTATAACACCTGAATTCGGTTACTATGATTTAAAAGATAATGCCGCCGGAGCTGATCAGGGCAATGTGACTTACTACGGCCTGAAATGGCAGATTAGTTTTTAAGGCGTAACAGCTACTTTACATTTAACCTTATAAACCCGGGGCTTATGGCCCCGGGTTTTTTTATTGCCTTGAAAACAAATATTTACCGCAAAGACGCAAAGACGCAGAGAAATAATATTTGACATGGCTTAAGATTTTTTTTAACATCTGTTTATATGAGCAGAGAAACCAAACGCAGTTTCACCAGGATCTTTATCCAGTCTTTACTGGCCCTCCTTCTTTTTATCCCCCTGCCGATAAGGGCAGCCAATAAGATACTTGTCATTCTACCTCTTACCATTTATGCCGATAAATCCAAGTCCTATCTCAGTGAGGGGGTTAAGAGCATTCTGGTTTCGCGCCTGTCAGGCGGGGATCTCCAGATAATAAGTGATGAGGCATTGGAACCACTTTTAAGTGAAAATGAAAAGGCGGGAATCACCTCGAAAGACAGGGCCGGGGAACTGGCAAGGAGCCTTAAGGGCGATTATGCGCTTTTCGGGAGCATAACGACCATTGGCGGGGGCTACAGCCTGGATCTATCCCTTCTTGAATTGCAGGAATCGGGGTCCAAACACACAAGTATTTCCGAGGCCGTAAATGAGGACCAGTTCAT
>JAKLQB010000095.1 GCA_022013615.1 Desulfobacterales bacterium
CCCGAAAGTACCGTTGATAAGGCCCCAGCAGTGGAAGATAGGTGTAGCCACCATGATAGTGTCTTCCGGTTTGAAGTGAACCTTCCCGAACTCGGTGGAGTTATGCCAAATGTTGAGGTGAGTGGCCATAACGCCTTTTGGCCAGCCCGTTGTGCCCGATGTGTACATCAGATGGCACAGGTCGCTCCCTTTGGTCCCTTCCGGTTCGAATTTGTCACTGCCCTTAGCCAACATTGATTCAAAGGTAGGATATTTGTCCCCATCCGAGTCTCCATGTACAATAACCTTCTCCAAGGATTCCAATTCGGCTCTCACCGATTCAATGATAGGGAGTCGCGTGTAGTCCACAATTACCGCACGCGTTTGACAATCCTTGAGGATGTACCCTACTTCCTGTTCCCGGAGCATGGCATTGACTACGTTCACGGTAACTCCCGCCCGAACCGTCCCTAAATAACCGATGATCAGCTCCGGAAGGCTGGGCATAAAAAGAGAAAGCACATCTCCCCGCTTCAAACCCATCTTTAATAGCCCATCCGCAGCCTGATTGATCAGGCCATCCAGTTCGGAGTAAGAGATACGGCGATCATTAAAGATAATAGCCGTTTTGTCAGGGATTTCGGTTACATGGCGATTAATGATATTGGATACGTTCACAACTATCCCCCTCCTCTGTTAATAACACTTATGTTTAGAAACATTATTCAGGTTGGCCTTTGACTTCATGGGCCTCTATAACGTCTTCTCGAAAAATAGGACGATGGCTTATTGAGAAAATCTCCCTTGACAGGGGACTTAACAAGTGTGTAACTTTTCATAACAAATATTGCAATACTCTTTGCAGTGCTTTGTTTGTTCGATATCGAAAAACCCCAAGACCCATTTATTTCCATAAACCGTAGTATTCCCGGGGCGTTAAGTCAATATCAGCCAATAATAACAATTGGGTTTAATAAGTTTCTATCACAATTTTCTTGAGGAGATAAATTACATGACAGAAAAAGAACACATCCCTCTGGGTGTAGGATTTTACCCGGACTGGTTTTACAAGCAATACGGTATTTCCTTTGGCAGGGAATACTACTTTGACCCCGATACGAGGATCGAGACCAGAATGGAAATTGACAGGCGGCTGTACGAAAAGTTCGGCGATGTGGGCCTTGGCGATCCGGACCCAAAACCCAAACCGCTTATAACCTTCGGCATGGTGATGCTTCCCACGATCTTTGGTTGCGAGATCGTATATAGTGATGACGCCCTTCCCTGGGCCATGCCCCTCAATCTTTCCGAAGATGAGGTAATGAAGCTGGAAGTACCCGACATATTCAATTCTTATCCCATGACGGATGTGATCAAGCAGATTGACTACCTGAAAGACAAATACGGGAAAGTAGTGGGCGACATCAATACCACAGGTGTCCAAAACCTGGCCCTCAAGATACGGGGGGATCAGCTATATGTTGATTTTTTCGAAAACCCTGAACTTTGCCATCATTTACTTAAGATATGCACAGAGTGTATTATCCAGCTCTTTAAGTTTAATTACAAGACCACCGGTACAGGGGCTATAGATGTAACACCAATGTGTGACCCTAAGCTCTTTGTCTTTCCTAATTGCACGGCCGAACAGATCTCCCTGGACACCTATGAAAACTTTGTCCTTGAATATGACAATCAGGTGGCAGATGCATGTCATCCAGTCGGTATTCACCACTGTGGTTCCGTTGATGAGGTATTGGACGGATATTCCAAGGTTCATCATCTGGAGTTTGTCGAGATTGGCTTCGGATCGGATGTGAAACGGACCAGGGAGGTGTTCGGCCCTCAGGTTGCTGTTAACGCGCGCATAAGCCCTGTTTTGATGAAGAACGGCACAACAGAGGAGGTTACGGCAGAGGTACGCAGGTTGATTGACGTGGGCGCCCCTCTACACAATTTCTCTATTGATACGGTTGGTTTGACCTATGGCACCCCTGACGAAAATGTCAAGGCAGCGCTAAAGACCGCCGCAGAATATGGTAAGATCGATCGCGAGGTTTCTTCTGAAGCTTATAAGCGCTTCTATTTTGGCTTCGGGGAATCTGCAAAAACGGTTAAAACAACAATCAGGAGCGCTAAAAAATCGGTTGTAATTGGTCCTTCCCGACCCATTGTTATCATTGGAGAGCGTATTAACCCTACGGGCCGGAAAAAATTGTCCCAGTCCTTAGAGGAGGGAAATCTCAAACAGGTTCAGGCCGAGGCCATCAAGCAGGTTGCGGAAGGTGCGGATATATTGGATGTCAACGTAGGAGTATCAGGAATAGACGAACCAAAAATGCTAAGAGAGGCTGTCCTTGCAATACAGGCAGTTACAGACGTTCCTCTCTGCATTGACTCAGCCCTACCCGAGGCCCTGAAGGCCGGCCTCGAGGCCTATAAGGGAAAGGCCCTGGTCAATTCGGTCAACGGTGAAAAACACAAGCTTGAGCAAATTCTGCCTTTGGTCAAGGCCCACAATGCAGCGGTCATCGGGCTCACAATGGATGACAACGGAATTCCTAAAGAGGCTCAAAAGCGCCTTGAAATTGCGAGGCTGATCGTGGATAAAGCCGTACAGTTAGGTATTCCCCGTGAGGACGTGATCATAGATCCCTTGGCAATGGCCATAAGCGCCGAAGGCCAGGCCGGCCTTGAAACTATTAAGGCCCTCCAGCTTATACGGGACAACCTGGGTGTCAACCAGACACTTGGGCTTTCCAATATCTCCTTTGGACTTCCCGAACGTACATCCATTAATGCCATTTTCCTTGCCATGGCAGTCTTAAGTGGTTTGACCTGCCCCATTTGTGACCCAACGGAATGGGAAATGCGAAGGGCTCTATTGATCACAGACCTCTTATTGGGTAGAGATGAGTTTTGCATGAAATACCTCTCCACATCCGCAAAGAAATTGCGGAAGATCGAAACAATAAAGCCAATAGTCGAAAGAGAAGAAAAACCCGGGTCAGATCTTGAACGTATAAAAGACGCTGTTGTTTCCGGAAAACGCAAATTGGCAGTGGAGTATACCCAAAAGGCCATGGACCAGGGAGCGGATACTGAGGACATCATCAACAACTATCTTATCGCGGGACTGAATATTGTGGGGGATAAGTTTGAAAAGAAGAAAATCTTTGTTCCTGAGATGATGATGGCGGCAAAGTCAATGCAGGCCTGCGTGGATCTTGTAAAACCCTTCTTAAAAAAGGATGGGGTTGAAAAGACCCTCGGAACAGTTGTTATAGGAACAGTATTAGGTGACCTTCACGATATCGGAAAAAACCTTACCAAACTCCTTTTGGAAACTTCGGGGTTTCGTGTGATAGACTTGGGTGAAAACGTGCCACCGGAGAAATTCGTGGATGCTGCAAGAGATAACAACGCCCATATTGTGGGGCTTTCATCTTTGTTGACCACAGGTGATCCCCATGTCGAAGAGACCATTAAGGCGATAAAAAACAGCGAGCTATCAGATAAAATTAAAGTAATTTGTGGGGGAGCTGCCTTGACCCTGAAGTTTGTGGAGGCGTGTGGTGCAGATGCCTATGCCAAAAATGCAGCCGATGGAGTGAAAAAGATTAGGAACCTGCTGGGAACTGATAACTGAGCCAATTAATAAAGGAGGAAAAATTGGCCGGTATTATTTTCTTACCCTTCGAAAAAGAAATAGAACTTGACGGCCATCTCAATATTCTGCAACTGGCCCAGAAGGCCGGACTTCCCTTGCAATCAATCTGTGGTGGTAAAAAGATCTGCGGCAAATGCAAAGTTATTATTGAGAAAAGCGATGGACCTATACCCCCACCTTCAGATCGTGAGCAAGAGGTATTTGGTGAGCTTATCCATAAAGGATACCGCCTGGCTTGCGATACTGTATTGTCGCATGATGCCACTGTTCTGATTCCGGAAGAAAGCCAGACTAAACGCCAGGTCATACTGACCTCAGAAGTCGAACACCCATATCCTGTCAGGTTGCGGCCTAATATATCTCACTGTTACGTTGAAGTCCCTGAGCCAACCATTGATTCAGTAATAGCCGACCGGGAAAGACTCCTCCTTGCACTTGAAAGCACCTGTTCAATCCGAAGGCCTTCACTCGATCCCTTTGTATTGCAAAAGCTTCCTCATACTTTACGTTCAGGCCGGAAAGGAATTACCGCAACCATCCGGGACAAGAGGGAGATAATCGATATTTCTGCGGGAGTCCAGGACAGACTTTTTGGCATAGCTTTTGATATAGGTACCACGACCGTAGTTGGCTACCTCATGGATCTGCTTACAGGTGATAAACTTTCTGTGAAATCCACTATGAATTCCCAGATCCCCTTTGGAGACGATGTTATCAGTAGGATATCTTTCTGTCAGGAGAAACCAGGAGGTCTTGAAAAACTCCATACGAGCATAGTCCAGTGCCTGAACACCTTGATCACCGAGGCATCTAAGGAGGCCGGAATTGATCCAACCCGAATCATGGAAGTAACCGTGGTAGGTAACACGGCAATGCACCACCTGTTTGCAGGTCTTGATCCCAGGTATCTGTCAATGGCACCCTACCCGCCTGTCCTGCAAACCGGACAGGACTTCAAGGCCAGGGATATGGGCATTGAGATAGGAAAATCGGCCTATGTCCACATGTTGCCACTCAAGGCCGGATTTGTAGGAAGTGATACAATTGCATGCATTTTGGCCACTGGCCTCCATAAAAGCAAAGTTACCACCCTTCTCATTGATCTGGGCACGAATGGTGAAATTGTTTTTGGCGACAAAAATGATCTGGTCTGTTGTTCTACAGCAGCAGGCCCCGCTTTTGAAGGCGGCC
>JAKLQB010000879.1 GCA_022013615.1 Desulfobacterales bacterium
AAACATGTCTTGTACCTCCTGAAATTTCTTAAACCACCCTTCTCCGAAAGTTCCCGGATTTCAACGCCGCTTCCCAGACCAACTCAATCGAGATCAACTGCGACCTTGCATTTATTACACCTCTTTGCACCTCTGAATAATCTGTGCCCGCATTCAGCACAGATATATCGGTCTTCCTCATCAAGGACCCACTTTTCAGCCCCCCATTTTCGCCAATGAGGTATAGCTCTCAAGATGACTTTCTTCCCAACCGGCATTGGAAAGTCTTCAATAAATTGGCAAGGAAAATCATCACACTCGTGACAACCCGAGTAACCCCTGGTTTGCGCACAATCTCTTATCGAACAAGATTTGCAAAACCCGAATGGATTGTCTGAAAGGCATCCCTCGCATTGAATATCATCTGTAGAGAGATCTTCAGCTCCTGGGAGCTTTCCCTTGTAAACACCAACCAGCTTTTCCTTGAACTTCTCATTTTTGTCTCTGGTGGCATGATAGACTGCACACACGCCACAATATAAACCACAGGGGGCCAAAAAATCTGGATTAATTTCCATAGGGTATCTCCTTAGTCAAATTACCACCCCCAGAGGAGATGGGTGTTTTTGTTGGTCCTGGAATGCAAGAAGGGCACGTCCATAAAATTATAACTTTCCCCGCTTCCAGCAGGCTTTTTTATAATTTTATGGACGTCCCCTTCCTTCCCGGGCGCTCCAGGATCGCCTTGATCCTCAGGGAGAGGTCTCTAAATTTGAAGGGCTTCTGGATGAACCCGTTACAACCCCGTTTCAGGATATCGGTGGCCTCGCCGTCCAGACTGTAGCCACTGGAGAGGAGGACCTTCGCATGGGGGTCGATGGCCCTGATCCTGTCAAAGGTCTCGCTGCCCCCCATCCCGGGCATAATCATATCGAGGATGACGAGATCGATCCCGCCTTTCTCGGCCTCGTAGACTTCGACGGCTTTTTTACCGCTGTTCGCTTGGAGAACCCGACACCCAAGCTTTTTGAGGATCTTTGAACCTGTATTGAGGATGATCTCTTCGTCGTCAACCATGAGAATTGTTCCGTTCAATGTCTCGATCTGCAAGTGAGGCTCCGTCTGTATATCGGGATGTTTCTCGGAGGCGTGCAAATAGATGCTGAAGGTGGTCCCCCGTCCCGGCTCAGATGCCACTTCGAGGTAACCGCCGTGTCCCTTGATAATGCCGTATACCGAGGCCAGACCGAGACCGGTTCCCTTGCCCATCTCCTTGGTCGTGAAGAAAGGTTCAAAGATCCGCTGCTGAGTTTCCCTGTCCATGCCCGTGCCCGTGTCGGTAACCTCGAGACACACGTAGTTTCCCTTATTGGGCATGTAGGGGCGGCCCGTCATATTCTCATGAGTGAGGTTATAGGAGCGAAGGGTGAGTTTGCCTCCCTCCGGCATGGCATCCGATGCATTCAGATAGAGGTTCAGGAGTACCTGCTCGATCTGTGAGCTGTCCGCCTCTATGGACAAAAGGTCAGACGCCAGTTGAGGCCGGACAATGATCTGCTTGCGTGTCCTGTTGAAAATGACGGAGGTCTCCCGGACCAGTTCATTCAGGTCTATGACCTTGACCTTGTACTTCCCTTTCCTGGCATACCCTAATAACTGGCGGGTCAGTTCGGCCCCGCTCATGACTTGTTTTTCTATATCATTGAGCATGGGAAAGTGGGAGTGACGGCTCTCTGTGTCCATGAGCATCAGGGTGACGTTCCCAAGGATCCCCATGAGGAGGTTGTTGAAATCGTGAGCAATCCCGCCCGCAAGGCTGCCGATGGCCTCCATCTTCTGGGACTGCCGGAGCTGGGCCTCCAGGCGCTTTTTTTCGGTCATGTCGTAAAAGACCGTGAGGATAAAGGCCTGGTCCGAGACCCGGATCTCTTTGGCAAACATGAGGTTGTTGAGGATGGCGCCATTCTTGGCCCGGAAATCCATCTCCATTCCATGAACCTCTCCGCGGGTCTTCAGAGCACTGACAAACCTGTCCCTGTCCCCAGGTGAGTAAAATCCGATTTCCGTTGTGGAACGGCCAACGATCTCCTCCTTTGTGTAGGAGGTCTTCTGGCAGAACATGATGTTGACGTCCACCAGACGGCCCGTCTTTGTTTCGGTAAGTGCAATGGCCTGGGGGGAGAGATCGAAGAGAGTGCGGAATTTGGATTCGCTTTCTCGGAGCGCATCTTCCGCTTTTTTCCGCTTTTCGATGTTCCGCAGGATGCCCAGGGTACTCACAGGGCTGCCCTCGGCGTTAAAGAGGAACCTGACCTTCAGTTCTCCCCAGAAGGTGGAGCCATCCTTGCGGATGTACTCGTAATCCATCAGTGGGATGTCAAAATCACCGTGCTCGTAAGCCATGGGTACCGCGCGATGAAAACTCTCCATGGCCCGTTCGAGAGACTCGGGCGTCATGATGTCCTTCATGTAGATACGCTTGGCCTCTTCGACGGTGTAGCCGAAAAGGGGCGTCACAGAGGGGCTCACATAGGTGATTCGGAGATCCATGTCCTGGATGAACAATAAGTCGCTCGCGTTCTCGGTCAGGAAGCGGTAGAACTCCTCCCTCTCCAGCCGTTGCTCCTGATCTTTCCGGTGCTCGACAAGCTGCTCTTCCAGTTCCCGGACTCTTTCTCTCAGTTCGTCGAATGCAATCTTTTTCATGTCAATGCTGGGGCCAAGGCGGCTCTGAGTAATATAGCTGCTGCCCAGGTAACTTAGTGTTCGCTGATTTTCTTAATACCCTCATCGGGCTAAAACAGGATTAGGGAGCATTTATAGTGAGGTTCAGACCTCGTTAAGTGGTTAAGAAGTTGAGTGGTTAAGTAGTTGTTCTCGTTTGTTTTTGTACAGTTTGCATGAAAATTGGACACTCGTAGAATTCAGGAATTTAGGAATTTAGGAATTGAAATATGAATCTTTTCCTTAT
>JAKLQB010000096.1 GCA_022013615.1 Desulfobacterales bacterium
ACCAAACAAGATTGCATGGCTGCAATGCGTGGGTTCACGGGACTCGGCACACTGCGGAAACGGATATTGTTCTGCCATGTGTTGCATGTATGCTATTAAAGAAGCTGTTATCGCCAAGGATCACAGCAAAGAACCCCTGGATGCTGCCATCTTTTTTATGGATATGCGAACGTTCGGAAAAGACTATGAATTATATTACAACCGGGCCAGGGAAGAGCACGGAGTAAGGTTTGTCCGGTCCAGAGTCCATACCATTGATCCGATCCCCGGCACTGACGACCTCCGCATCAGCTATTCTGATGAAACAGGCACTATACATGAAGAAGTCTTTGACATGGTGGTCTTATCGGTTGGAATTCAAATTAGTAAAGGCACCATTGATCTCGCCGAACATCTGGGAGTGGCCCTGAACAGCTATCATTTCGCGTCCACCCATCCCTTTACCCCTGTAAACACATCCCGAGACGGCATTTATAGTTGCGGTATCTTCCAGGGACCAAAAGACATCCCCGGTTCGGTGACCGAGGCCAGTGCAGCGGCCTGTGCAGCTGGCATGGCATTAAGCGAAGCGCGGGGAACCGATACCAAAACCCTTGTGGTCCCTGACGAATTGGATATAGCGGACCAGGAACCGAGGATCGGGGTCTTTGTTTGCAACTGCGGCATTAATATCGCCGGCGTTGTTGATGTCCCTGCGGTTGTCGATTATACAACCACCCTCCCCTACGTAACATTTGTAGATCAGAATCTCTTCACGTGCTCTCAGGACACTCAGGATAAGATCAGAGAGGTTATTAAGGAAAACAACCTCAACCGCGTCGTGGTCGCATCCTGTTCACCCAGGACCCATGAAACGCTTTTTCAGGAGACCCTTCAGGCGTGCGGCCTAAACAAGTACCTGTTCGAGATGGCCAATATCCGCGATCAAAATTCCTGGGTCCATGGCAATGATCCGGAGGCCGCAACTAAAAAGGCCAAGGACCTGGTACGGATGGCTGTGGCCAGGGCAGGTCTTTTAAAACCCCTTACAGAGAAAAAGATCCCCATTAACAGGCGGGCCCTGGTTATCGGTGGCGGCGTGGCAGGAATGAATGCCGCTGTGGCTCTTGCAGACCAGGGCTTTGAAGTAGTGATTGTGGAAAAGGAGCCCCAATTAGGTGGTCTTGCCAGGGATTTGACGACCACCATAGAGGGTGAGGATATTCAGAGATACCTTCTTGAACTTGTGGACAAGGTCACTAACCACGAAAAAATACAGGTGCTTACAGAATCCCTGATAGTGGGATTCAGCGGATTCAAGGGGAATTTCACCACAGAGATTATGGTGGGGCCGGGAATGTATGAGCGCAAGATAGACCATGGCGTTGTGATCCTGGCCACCGGCGCAAATGAATATAAACCATCCGAATATCTCTATGGTGGTCG
>JAKLQB010000880.1 GCA_022013615.1 Desulfobacterales bacterium
CAAAATGTTGCATCGGCGCGTAAGCTTTTTAACCTTTCCTGCACACAACCATCATATGAGAACTCCAGCCAGTACCAGCAATCATCTTCTGCCATTGCTGTTTATCTTCTTCAGTCGCAACGGCTTTGAATCTTTGCCAAAAGCGGTCGGTAGTCGAAGCATGCTCACAGAGCAAATCAACATCCAATTGGCCTGGGGTAGTTACATCAAGTACATTGAAATCTAAACGCTCCAATAAAATCCGAACCGAATGGGGATTGAAAAAGTTAAGATGGTGTGGAGGGGATACAGATTTTGAACGTTCCCAAAGCGTCAAAATGTCTATGCCCAGGCCGGAAAGGGTAGTAAAGATGAACAAATCACCGGGTTGCATAAGTATATTCAACTGTGTTAAAAAATCTATTGGGCTATGCAGGTGCTCAAACAATTCAAAACTGACAAAGGCCTTTGGTTCTTCAGATAGATGATCAAGCGATGCTTCTTCCAAAAACTTCTCTGTAACTTGAAAACCCTTATCCCTACAAATCTGCGCAAGATGCGGTGCCGGTTCGATTACGGTTACAGGTTGTGATGAGAGTTTCCGCATTTCTTCTGCAAAAATGCCGTACCCCCCCCCAATATCGATTACATTATGGTTTAAAGCACCTTGAGATTTCAAAATATCAACTATTTGGGCCGCTTTGGGTTTCCACAGTTTTTCTCGTCTTGCTTCAGCAGTCTCTTTGTAGAATGTGGTTGCCCAAAACTTTGAAGAAGAAGACTCGGTGTAGTAACGCGTAAACGCTTCAGCTTCGGGACGAGGGCTTACAAACAAAGTGTTACAAGCATTGCATAGTGCATAATCAAAACCATTCTTTTTAAAGGCGTGCTCCCCTTTTTCCTCGCAAGCAGGACAATTGCACGCAGTCCTTTTCGCGTCTCTGAAATACGTTTCTGTATCCTGCTGAGCAAGGCGGAGGAATTCATCAAAGATGTCCTGCGGTCGTATTTCTGCTTCTTTCATTATTTATCCTTAGTCGCTAACAGTTTCTTCAAATATTTCACATCATCTATAAAATCAGTTAATTTTTTTGATGACTCTCGTGGAGTTTCAATTGTTAACAGCCCATTAACAGGAATGACTTGAATAAAATGCAAAAGGTTTAAATTTCCTTTTCCTAAATTAAAGTGCTTATCCTGTTCAGATAAGCTATCACCGTCCGACAAGTGAAAAATTTTTGGATTAAAATACATCAATTCTTTAACAATGTCCATCACATCAATATTTGAAGATCGTGCCGCACAAGAAGCATGAACAAAATCAAGGGCAATTCCGTTAATAATATTTTCATCAAAGATCTTCCTGAATTCTGACGGAGACCAGCCAACACATATCTCATTGTTAAGTCCTAACTTAGGCTTATTCTCAAGAACTATTCGTTTATCGCCAATACTTCTAATTTGTCGAATTGTTTCGTCGAAAGACCCCTTATTCCCTCCATGAGCAATGATTATATCCGAATTGAGATCATCGGCAAAAAGCCTTGTTTCATTATAAGACACGAGATTAGTTTCCCACTTTTCAATCTGAGCAAGATTCACACCATGAAAAAAGTGTGGCGCATGAATTACATATGGAACATCAAATTCTTTCCACGCGCTAATCGTTTCGTCATAGGAACCCGGGACAATATATAATTCAATAAAATTGAAAAAATTGTTTTTAAGAGGAAGTGCCTCGGGTATTAAATCAGTATTTGTAGAGTAAAGTTTAAGCCCAATTTTGAACTGAAAATTCATAAATTACCCAAGACATTATAATTAAAAACATTTATCACTCGTTTGCTATGAGCCGGAATAAAAGCTCAGCGCGCGCGAGGTCTTCTGGAGTATCAATATCTATTACTTTATCCCCAGGCATTACGTAGGCAAGTATTTTGCCGGACAGCGGATTTTCAGATACCAGATGGGTCATGCTCCAGATCGTAAAAGGCCCACTCTCGTAATATGCTTCAGGGAGGTCCTGGGACCGATGGTTAAGCTGAGATGGAGATACCGCCGTCATAAATCCATCTTTGTCACGCCGGAAGGCCCATTCTATCGGAACAGGATAGCGGGTCATTACCAAGAGCGGATATTTAGATTTATGGTTGTGAAATAGCTCGAATGCAGCGTTAAGATCTTTACTCTGCAAGAGAGGTGCTACAGAAAAAATGCAACATATCTCGTCATATATCTCGCCTCTCTGACGATATTCAGCTACAACCCATTTGAGGACCGGGAGAAGTCCGGTGTAATCATCAGCAAGAGCAGGGTCTCGCATGAAATCAACCGGCAGACCGAGAGTCTCAACCGTCTGTCGGATTTCATCTGAATCTGTAGAAACGTGAATTTTATGAAACAGTCCGGATGCCTTGGCCGCATTGATAGAATACGAAATCATTGGCTTTCCGCAGAAAGGTACAATATTTTTCCCGGGAATTCGTTTACTGCCGCCACGTGCTGGTATAATCGCAATCCGCATATGTTTCTCTATTACTGGATTCAGGTAATTTTTTTGAGACTTCAATAGCAATATAGATTACGGACTAATGCCCCTGTAACAAGGAGCGCCCCTTCACCACAAATGAGGATTCAAAATTCGTTCACTCACGATAGAAAAACTAACCATTATCTTTTCACTTAAGCCTGTCGGAACACCTTTCTGCCA
>JAKLQB010000881.1 GCA_022013615.1 Desulfobacterales bacterium
ACGCCAAGCTGCCTTTGCCGGCAGACCTCCTATTTACTTTCCTAACAGTATCCATACTACAAATAAGGAATCCGCCCTATGGACGCAATTCTGGGCAGATCAGGGCCTTTCGCAACATGAAGTCATATACGCTAAGGGATTAGGCGACGGCTCCCTTAACAACGTGGAAGAGCTGATTGCAAACCCAAAGATACGGGTTGCCGGTCTGATCGTAGACAAAGTGGATAAGATTATGCACGGCATGGAGCTCGGTGCCATGGGGATGCATAATCAGATTCGACAATGGGCTTTACAGCCGTTCATGACGAATCTCATCGAACTGCTTTTAAACAACGGTTACCGTATTTACCTGACATCGGACCACGGAAATGTGGAGGCTGTCGGATGCGGCCGTCCTGCTGAAGGAGCAGTTGCAGATCTGCGCGGTGAGCGCGTACGCATTTATTCCGATTCTATCCTTCGTGGTCAAATTAAGGATCGCTTTCCAGATGCTCTGGAATGGCCTCCGGTCGGCCTGCCGGAAAACTATTTACCCTTGCTTGCCCCAGGCCGCTCGGCATTTGTTCGTGAAAAAGAATGCCTTGTCGGACATGGCGGTATTTCCCTGGGAGAGGTCGTCGTCCCTCTCATTCAGATTGAAAGGGGGGGCGCATGAACGCACGGGCAAGCCAAATCGGGTTCAGCCAACGCATCCGGCTTGAATGGCTTGAACAGACAGCCAACCTGGTATTGGCCGGAAACGATAAAGCCGCAGTCAACGATTCTCTCCAGGAACTGCTAAAGGATAAAGTCTCCATTGGCGGTCAAGCCATCCGGGGAAATCGAGAGAAGATCATCACTATCCTGATGAAGACATGGCTCACCGTACCCCGCGGCTTGGGAGCGCTCCGCGACGAAGGCTTACAGATACATCAGGGGCTGCCTCGAAAAGAACGCATTGCCGTTCACTGGGGCATGGCATTGGCCGCTTATCCGTTCTGGGGAGCGGTCGCCGCGCACACTGGGCGTCTGCTGCGACTTCAGGGAACGGCTGCGGCAGCCCATGTTCAGCGTAGGATTAAAGAACAATACGGAGAGCGCGAAACCGCATCGAGAGCTGCCCGACGTGTACTCCGATCATTCATCGATTGGGGTGTTTTGCGCGAGACGCATGACAAAGGTGTCTATGCCCAGGGTAATAAGTATTCGATCCATGATCCCAGACTTATTACCTGGCTGGTGGAAGCATCTCTTCACGCCCGTCTGAATGGGTCTGCCGTCATCAAAGACCTGCTTGACGGCCCAAGCATCTTTCCTTTTCGTTTAGCACATGTCTCTGCAGAGCACTTGGCATCTTTATCGCCTCGCCTGGACCTCCTGCGGCACGGCTTGGATGATGATTTAGTGATGTTGAGAGAAAAAAGCCCGAAGGTGCAGAAGAGAGGTTCTCAATGAAAATGCTACGAGATAATATAAGACACATCATCACAATTGGCGCTGACAGTCATTGAGAGGGACGTCTCTAAGTCTCTAAATTTCATAATTGTAAACGCAATCCAGCAAAAAACTGATAATTCCAGAAATAAAAGTAAAAGGGGACGTAGGTTCCAAAACGACTTGTGACAATGCAATCGGTACATGATATCTAATAAGACTTAATCTGTGATAGCCCCCACTCAAGTGAAGATATCACCCACCTCAAAAACCTGTGATATGTCTGACGATCCGCGCTTGCCCTTGATTGCAGATACTGCTAAAGTATCTTGCATTTTGAAATTGGTTTAGAAGTTGTGATATCTGTCTTTGAATCCACGTAACATCAAAAATGCCATTTTTTCGAAATGGCAAAACCTACCTGCCTTGACAAGACACGGTGTTGCATTCCCCAAGACTTGGGCTTAGGTCTTCCGTGATTTACGGCTCACTTCGGGCAGGCCGTTAACAAACCACAAATTCAGTTTTCAATGAGCAAATGTGTTTATTTTGATTTTGAAAATTAATCAAAAATTGAAAAAGTTCGTGCCCACAAGGGGTATATAGCCCCCCAGGTTAACCCCGTCCCCCTTGCCACTTTCAGCTTAACATCATTGCCACAAAATACAATTTCCCCTCCTGCAACGCGTGCGCGTACGCGCGCATGGGGGGTGGTAACTTAATTCATACTTTATATTGTGACGCCCTTGTTTTTTTATTTTTAGCAATGAGCTTTCGATGTCATATTTTTTTCGATAATACCAGTTTCACAATACTCCAAATCAGTTTACCAACCACAGTAGTTATATATCTAATTAATTGATTTTCTTTAGATTATCCCTTTCTATTGCTAAACTCAGGTAAAATCCGTTGTTAACCAGTTTTAAGTCTATCCAATCCACTGCAAGATACCATCTACCTTCCCTAGGGGCGATTCGCCTTTTGAAGGCCCAGGGGGGCAAATATATAAAGCATGCTTTTTGCTGAGTTTTGAACAATGTATTGCTCTACCCTTTTACTTTAGATTCGCCTTCAGATATTAATAGATAACTTAATAGAATTTTAACAGATTCCCTGCTACTTCCAGCTCAAAATTCGACTCAGACTTTCTATCAATATTTCTTGACCAAACAACTAATTTCAGTTAATTTTGTCTAAGCTTTTAGAATCATTGGTTTTAGCCTTCATAAGGGAAAACCATCAATTATTTGCCCGAAGATCCCGATTCTCAGAACATAAACAGGGTTTTTCTTTAAATGAGCTGCCTTTTGAAGGAACCGGTGATTGTGTAAGAACTCAAAACTGTAGGGAAGGAGTTAACGATGAAAGAAGTAGATTACATGGCTGTCGCTGAAAAGGCGATGAAGCAGATTAAGCAAGGGGCGTTTTTGACCGTCAGGGCAGGGGAAGCGCTCAACACCATGACCATCGGATGGGCCACCATCGGATATGTCTGGAGGAGACCTGTCTTAATGGTCCTGGTTCGCGATTCCAGGCACACCTTCGGGATCATCGAGAAGGCTGCCGACTTCACCGTGTCCGTGCCTATGACTGACATGAAGGAAGCGATCATGTTCTGCGGGACCAAATCCGGTCGGGATTATGACAAGTATAAGGAGTGCGGTCTGGAACTTGCCGAGGCGAGGAAGGTGGTCTCACCAATTATCAACACACCGGGTATTCATTTTGAATGCAAGATCGTCTTCAAGGCGGCCATGGACCCTGCTTACCTGGATGCGGAGTACGAAAAGCTCTATCCGGAAAAGGACTACCATACCCTCTATTTCGGTGAGATCCGGGATTGCTATGAAATTTGAACCTGTCAGAATTTTCACCAGTCTTTATCCAAAGAGGTGAAAATACAAAAAAAAGAGAAACGACAAATTTGAAGTCAAATCAATATGGCGGTATGACGCCCTGTGGAAATCTCCTACGGAAGTCGGCAGTGCGGAATTCCACAGGGCCGGCGTAGAGATCGGGAAAAAGGGGCGCTTTTCAAAGGCCTCAGGGTGAAGTCCTGTCATGTCAGCAACACATACCATCACCCGCACTCAATTGCGGAACAAATGTGCTCTCTTCCTCGTCGGCTGTTTTTTCCTTTGCTTCCAGCCGGGCGCCTGTGCTCCCACGGCACGGATCACGAGCGGATCCCCCGGGATGGAAACCGTCCGGCTTCAGCCTTACAACGGCCCCAAGGCCCGTATCGCCGTTGCCACCTTTGAAGACAAAACGGCCAGGGGCTACTACAGGATCGGCGAAGGTATGGCTACCATGTTCACCACCGCCCTCGTTAACAGCGACCGTTTCATTGTACTGGAGCGCGACCTGATCGACGAGGTCATTCGGGAGCAGGATCTGGCCGCCGGGGGCAGGGTCAAGACCGGCACGGGTGCGCCAGTAGGTGAAATCGAGGGGGCGGAGCTGATATTGACAGGCGCGGTTACGGAATTCGAACCCGAGAAGTTCGGATTGGGGGGAGGGATAATCGGCCTGGGCACCTTTATCACCAGCGCCATCATCCACGAGAAAAATCCTAATATACCCATCGTCGCAGCGATGTACATCGAGTCTCACATCGCCCTCGACGTGCGCCTCATAGACACTGCAACCTCCCGTATACTTGTGGCCTTGAGTGTGGAGGGTTACGGACAGGACTGGGGAGGAGGAATTATCGCGGAAGTGGGCGGAGGCCGTTCCCGCCTCCCCCTCGCCTTCGGCACTTTTCAGAAGAAAGCCACCGAAAAGGCAATCCGGGAAGTTATCGATCTGGCGGTGGCCGCCGTCGCCTTAAAGGCACCGAAAGAACTTTTTAACTATGCGGACCAGGATTTTGCCAACGGGCGGATGTTAGGCTTCTCCTTCCTGGACCTGCCCGGCCTGTCGGGGGGGAACTTTCCCTCCCGGGACCTCCGGACTGCCGCCAGCACGCAGGATTGGAAAGCCCTTGCCGCAGCGCTCGGAATGTCCGGTACCAATGCCGCGCCTCCCGTTGATTTCGCAACCCGGCAGGTCATTGCCGTCTTCGCCGGGACCCAGAAGGAGCCGGGAAGAACCATTTCCATCGAGAAAGTGGTCGCCTACTCAGACCGGGTGGAGATCACCGCCATCCTCACTGACCCATCGATGTCTGTAGAAGCGGGTAACGGAAATAGAGAAAAAAGCGACACCGAGGAGGGTAAACGGTCCCGCAATCCGGTAGCCCTCTTCCATATGGAGAGGACAGCGCTGCCAGTGAAAGTGGTTTGGCTCGGTAACGGCAAAGTCTGAGTCTGTCTCGATGCCCCCACACCACGCCCCTTTCAATGAAACCCGGCTTTTCTTAATCCTTCGGCAAAATGCTCAAAATCCTCTTCATCTTTCAATGGCAATAATTGGGGTCATAATTGGGGTCACCCATTAATGACCCCTTAAGACTTCAGTTTCAGAAAGGGAAAGCGTCCATAAGTTTATAAGAAATGGGTCAAGTCCCAGTTAAATAGGCCGCAGTGAAATTGATACGGCATTTCATATGGTAAATTTGCTTTAACGGGATAAATCTGCTTTTGACTCATGTTTAAAGAGGGTTAACTGACAGGGGGGTTTTCAGGTGATGGTGAAGCGAGCACGGCCCTGGGTGTTATTGATCATGGGGGCACTTATTCTTGCCTCTGCCTTTTGCTCTCCCAAGGGATAGGTGGAGAAGGCGGGCGAGATTGCTGACCTTTACCGCTTTAAGCTCAAGGTGGCGAAAGTGGATGGCAACTGGCTGGTAAAAAGGGCCTACCTTGAAAGATTCACCGGGATGGGTTTTAGCAAGTAAAAGGGCACGTCGGGTCCAAAACCATTTGATAACAAGATGCGTATGAACAAGTAAACTATCTTTTGGAAAAATTAGGTATTGGTGATTGTATGTGTATTGATTTGGAGAAAACCTGAAACAAAGGTGAAAAGTTCTGAAGTATCTTTTCATAGAAACATACTGTAAAGGTTCGCATTCACTTTTTGTGAACGGACTGTCTGCAAATTCCTCGCATGATATTGATATTGTGACCATGCCCGGAGAAAACTGGCGCTGGCGTATGCTTGGCGCCGCGCTTCATATTGTAGATAACATCCCCCCGCTTGAAAAATATGACGGTATTATTGTGACCGATCTTTTCAATCTGGCTGATTTCAAGGCACTTGTTGGTTCACCGTGCCCACCTGTCCTGGCATATTTCCATGAAAACCAGATGACTTATCCGCAGCCCCCTGGAGACAAAGGCGCGTTTCAACTTGGGATAATAAATATTACTACCGCGCTTGTGGCCGACAAGGTTGTATTTAATTCAAAAATGCATAAGGATGCCTTTTTATATGCAGTACCGGAGTTTCTGAAAAGGGGGCCTGACTGCGGGCCCAAAGGGATTGCAGATAAAATCCGTGAAAAATCAGATGTGCTTTACCCAGGCGTAACGCTGCCATCTTACGGGGATGTTGATGCTGATAAACAGACAGATCCTCCTCTTATTGTTTGGAACCACAGGTGGGGGTTTGACAAGAACTATGAAATGTTTTTCAGTGTGCTTGAAGAGCTGAATGACATGGGGCTTGATTTTCATCTGGCACTTATGGGCGAGAACTCTGGCATGATACCTGAAGAGTTTAAAAAAGCGGAAAAGAAGTTTAAGGATAGAATAGTTCAGTTCGGATATGTGCCTTTAAGGGAGGAGTATGAAAAATGGCTTAAAAGGGGTGCAGTTGTTATAAGCACTGCAATACAGGAGAACTTCGGCATCTCCGTGATAGAAGCAATAATAATGGGATGTGTTCCGCTCCTGCCTGACAGGCTTTCATATCCTGAGATACTTCCTGAGGAGTTCCATGGGCACTTCCTGTATAAAAACAGACATGATCTTATTGAAAAGCTTTCTATGATAATTTCAGATCATAAACGGTATGAAGAAATTCAGAGCAGGCTGGCACAGGAAATGACGTCCTTTTTGTGGGAACATGTTATAAACCGGTATGACAGAACGCTTGAACGGCTTGCGAGATTTTGAATCGAAAAGAGAAAGTAGTTTACTTAAAGTTCGAAGGACAACACAATCCAAAGAGGTTCAGCACTTATGGGAATACTAAAAAATATTTTCAGCCAAAAACCCGAAAAACACGAGCAAAAGGGCGATACATTTTTCAACAACTCCGGTTGGGGTATGGCAAAAATTGAATATGAAAATGCCTTAAGTAAATTGGAAAAAACGTCGCCCGGCTATGATGAATCAGAGGCAAGGCTTCAGGGTAAACTTCGTCAAGCAAAAGAGGCCCTGGCGCTCGATCACAGCCAAACTGGCGAAACCCTGATGGAACAGGAGTATTATGATGATGCCCGTGACTTGTTTCAATTAGCCATAGACTTGACGCAAGACCCAGAGTTGATATCCACGA
>JAKLQB010000097.1 GCA_022013615.1 Desulfobacterales bacterium
ATTGTGGAAATACCGATTTTGAAGTTTTCTCGCCGTATAACTAACAATAAAAAAATGGGGTTACTGATATGCCTAAAAAAATATTAATTGTGGATGATGATCCGGATGTGATTTTATTCCTATCCACAGTGCTAAAAGACCATGGATATTTTACTGTAGATGCCTCCAATGGCCGGGAAGGCCTTGAAAGGGCAAAATCAGATCATCCCGACCTTATCCTTCTTGACCTGATGATGCCCCAGAAAAGCGGTATCGCCCTTCTCTCTGATCTTAAAAAGGATGATGCACTAAAGGAGATCCCGGTGATTATGGTAACCGGTGTATCCAGTGAGACCGGTATTGATGTGGAGGCCTTTTTTAAAAAAGGCGCAACTGGGGACCCGGAGCGCAACGCCCTGAAGCCCGAGGGCTATATCGAAAAGCCCGTGGACCCGCAAAAGCTCCTTAAGATGATCAAAGAAGTGCTAAATTAATGAAAAAACACAATGTCGCTATCATAGGAGCCGGTCCGGGTTGTCTGGCCATTATGGACATGATATCCAGGGACCAGCTTCGACAGCTTCAAATGCACATCGTGGGTATTGCGGATATTAACCTGCAAGCCCCCGGCCTCAGGCAAGCCCAAGCCCTGAATATATTCACCACATCTAACTACAAAGACCTTTTTAGCATCCCAGATTTGGATTTGATTATCGAACTTACCGGTGATCCGGATTTCAGTCAGGCTATTCAGCATGAAAAGCCAGTCCATGTGCATTTGATGGACCACATCGTGGCCAGGCTATTTTGGGACTTTAGCCGCCTGGAGGACGAGAAACTCTACGCCGAGAAGGAAGTTGAAGAACAAAGCCAGGAGTTGGAGGCATCCGAAGAAGAGGCGCGCAGGCAAAAGAGGACGGCCGAAGGAATTATCTATGGCTCCCCAACCCCCATGTTTGTAATTGATAAAGATCACAAGATTATCTATTGGAACAAGGCGTGCGAAAAATTGACAGGGTTTAGCCGCGAGAAGATGATCGGAACCAATAGGCAATGGGAGCCTTTTTATCGCCACAAGAGGCCCCTTTTGGCTGACGTAATTGTTGATAATGACTCAGAGCAAATCAAGAAAATAACCGAGAAAATGGGGTTACACAGATCTCCAGTTGTAGAAGAGGGCTATGAGGTGGAGTATTTCGTTCCCCATCTTGGTGAAGAAGGCACCCACTTATATATCAACGCCGCGCCCATCAAAGATGATGCAGGGAACATGCAGGGGGCTATCATTACTTATCAGGACTTCTCGGAACGGGTTAAGATGACCCAGCATCTAAAGGCTTCCGAAGAGGAGACACGTAGGCAGAAGAAAACTGTTGAAGGAATTATTTATGGCTCACCGATCCCCATGTTCGTGCTCGACAAAAATCATAAGATCACTTACTGGAACCGGGCAGTTGAAAGACTGACAGGATTTCGCAGTGAAGAGATGATTGGAACCGATAGGCAATGGGAGCCCTTCTACCCCCATAAGAGGCCCATTCTCGCTGACTTTATCATTAATGACGATCTGGAACCAAATAAGAAACTGTACAAAGGCATGCATCTCCGCAAATCCCCCATGGTAGAAGGTGCTTATGAGGCCGAGCACTTTTTCCCGCACCTTGGTGAAAAAGGCACTCATCTCTATTTCAACACAGCGCCCATCAAAGACGATTCGGGAAACATACAGGGTGCAGTAATTACGTATCAGGACTTCTCGGAACGGGTAAAGATGACCCAGGAGATCGAACGACGTGAGATTTTTGTGCAAAACCTCATTCAAAACTCCATTGACGGCATCATTGCCACCGAAGCTAAAGGAAAAATTGTGATTTTCAATCGAGGGGCAGCAGAAATCCTGGGATATGCCCCGGAGGAAATAATAGGACAGATGAGTTACCCTGAAATCCTTTCCGAGGAAACGGGTACAGCTATCAGGGATGCCTTTTACGGTGATCAGCATGGTCCTCCTGGCAAAATCACTAATATGGAAGCGCAGTTTCTTAATAAGGCAAAAGAGACCATTCCATTAAGGCTTTCCGGGACTCTCCTTTATGAAGTGGAGAAAGAAGTGGGAAGCGTGGTCTTCATCCAGGACTTAAGGGAGATCCGCAAGCTTCAGAAAGAAAAAGAACAGGCAGAACGCATGGCCGCCATCGGCCGTACCGTTGCTGGCGTAGCCCATTACATCAAGAATATCCTTAACGGGCTTCAAGGTGGGGCATATGTCATTAACTCGGCCATGGGCAAGAAAGACTTTGAACTTGTTAAAAAAGGTTGGGGCATGGTCGAGAAGAACATTGACCAGATAAGCAGTATTGTCACAGAC
>JAKLQB010000882.1 GCA_022013615.1 Desulfobacterales bacterium
CTTATTTTGGGTTCCATTCCTAACTTCGAGCTGTCAACCCGCGCGCTCATGGTAACGTCAAAGACAAGCTTAAACTGGTGATTTCAGGTTATAATTCCTTTATCTTTAAAATCCCCCCAACCCCCCTTTAGCAAAGGGGGGGCAATGTGGGATTTTTCCTTTGCAAAGGAGGGATCTCAGCCTCCCCCTTTTAAAAGGGGGATCGAGGCCTGCCCTCTCCGTCCCGAGACCGGGACGGGATCGGGAGGCGCGACTTTGCGGCCATATGTCCTAATCTAAGGAAACAGTTATGCTCGATCAGCCGCTCTCGCAACGTATCAAGCCCAGGTCTGGGCCAGGGGGGATTTTGGACTTTAACGGAGTCCCGACCCCGCGCTCCGGGGTGGACACATTCAAAGCATATATAGGTCAATTACTTCTTCCACTCAGGCGGAAATGCAACGCACTTCACGCCTTGCTTCTCGCATTCTTCGTTGTACATGATCACGGTTTCTTTTGCAGGAAGTCCTTTAGCCTCCAAGTCTTTCACCCATTTCCTGGTCTCGTCCTGGAATCCTGCATACCACCGATCCGCCTCTTTTTCGGGAAGGGTATACACGTTAACGCCCTTGTCAGTGATTTCCTTCATCATGACCTTGTACACATCACGGGTCAACCCGCCAGTGGTGCGGAAAGGATTGCTGCAGACTTCCATAATGAGGGGTTTCAGGTCATCAGGGGTTTTATTCCAGCTTTTTTCATTCATGATGATGCCTTCTGTAACACAACCGAAGGTGCACAGGGCCCCATATTTTGCAACCTCATAAAGCTTGAAGGCAAGGACCAGGGGCGGGCAGGTAACGAGCCCGTCAATGGTCCCTGTCTCCATGGCCAGATAGACATCCCCAAGGGGCATAAAAACCGGCTCAGCTCCAATCGCCTTGATGTAATTGGTCTGGTGACCGCCCGGTGACCGTATTCTAAGTCCTTTACAGTCTTCAAGGGTTTTCACCGGTTTCGTGGTCCATAGATGGGCCTGAATGCACCCATTTAATTCGACCATCTTTACGCCTGGGAATTCCCGTTTCAGGATACGGTCGTACATGGCATTGCCAATGTCAACACCCACGTCTTTGCCATCCACCGTGACAGCCAGTGACAACACATCACTCAGAGGAAAACGACCCGGAGTCCACGTGGCGGTAAAATAACCCATATCAGAAAGCCCTTTTGCTGCAATATCATAGTGCTCAGGGCCTTTGCCAAGGGCGCCGCCGGCATACATGGTGTAGGTTATTCGGCCATTACTCTTCGATTTCAGTTCCTCAAGCATGGGTACAAAGACCGTTTTTACCTCTCTGCCCACAGGTGGATGCCATGTGCTGAATTTTATGTTCATTTTAGATTCAGCCATTGAATTAACGGGCAGGAAAAACATGGTTAACAATCCAACTACCAAAGCGCCTTTAAGCATACTCTTTACCATTTTCATTTTACGCCTCCTCTTAATTTGTTAATGAGTGAATAACTGCTTTGGTTATACCTTTGATTCTGGCTATAGGTTTTAATGATGCTCCCTTTCTATACCCTTACTTCAATCCAACTTTTTTCAACTCACGGCTTTTCGCAGACCTTGTTCACACATAAACGTTCAAGCCGAAGCTGCTTTTCCTGACCTGAGGCCGGCTGCCGTTTCTGATCCTTGAATCGACATGTCACGCAGGACATCCAGAGCGTTAAAGACATGCTCTTTCATCAATCTGCAGGCCAGAGACCTGTCTTTTTGCTTCATGGCATTCACGATATCTCTGTGATAGCGAACAGAGGAATTCAGGTGGTTTTTGTCTTGCAATGATTTGTAACTGAAAAGAGTAACCTGATTATGGAGGTTCGAAGCAAACGTTCTAAGACGGTCATTTCCTGCTATGACCATAATGCCGTTATGAAAAGTCTTGTGAAGGTCCTGATAGCGGAGCACATCTAACGGCTCTTTTCCCACACATACTTCCATTTTTTTGACATAAGACTCGAGCTTGATTATGTCTCGTTCGGAAACTACATCCATTGCCAGTCCGGTTGCCATTTCATAGAGTGTTGCTTTCAGGGTATAAACTTCCCACATGTCTTTTTCTGTCATTTCAGGGACAAAAACGCCGCAGCGGGGTTTCCTAAAGACCAGGCCTGCAGCCTCTAACATTTTCAGGGCTTCCCGCACAGGAGGACGGCTTATGCCCAATCGCTGGGAAATCTCCTCCTCCTTGATCTGCTTCCCCGGCTGAAAATGGCCCGTGACAATCCATTCCTGGATGTTACGTTTAGCTATGTCTGCAATGGATTCTATTTTCATAGATGAATTCATTGTATATTGTATACTATTTAATAAAGACAAAAAACGTGCAATGTCAAGGAAAAAATCTCAGAGTTATCTCTATACAGGATTCACTAAAACTCAAACTTCTTGGCCCGAAAGGCCTTCAGGTAATTCATGCAGAAGCTGTCTTTGCCCGCAAGGGCTTCGGCCGCGATGATATTGGCCATCATACGTTTGTCAAGGGGATTGACAATAGCTGCGTCAAGACCTTTTGCTATGGCCATGATCATGAATGTCTGGTTCAGGAATTTTCTTTCGGGCAGCCCATATGAAATGTTGGACAGACCACAGATGGTATGGATCCCCTCAAACGTTGTCATTATTTTTTCAACTGCATTTAAAAATTCGATACCGAAATCGTCCTTTGTTGCGATCGGTTGCACCAACGGGTCCACATAAATGTTATCGATCAAAACGTTATTCTGAAGTAATTTGTTCACAAGCTCGTCAGCAATCTTCATCCTGTCCTCGACCGTCTGTGGCATGCCCTCATCGCTCATACACAAGGCAACAACCTTAAGGTAAGTGCCCGCAACAACTGGAAGAAGGGCATCGCAGCGGTCCTTTTCGAGCGCGATTGAGTTGATCATGGCCGTGCCTTTGTGTAAAGACAGGGCAGCCTCAATGGCCCGGGGATCCGGGCTATCTATGCAGCAGGGAGCATCCACAACCTCCTGCACGCTGCTAACCAGCCACTTCAGATGATCTGCTTCTTTGTCAACAAAGATGCCGGCATTTACGTCAATAAAATCCGCACCGTTTTCGAACTGATCCGAAGCTACTTTCTGAATAGCTTCCCTGTCCTGGTTTTCTATTGCCGTGGCAATCGCTTTTCGACTGGCATTAATGAGCTCGCCAATAATTTTCATCCCCGCCTCCTTTTTATGAATTATCTATTTTATAGTCTTCCCATGTGTTAAAGTCAAAACAATCCACAATTGATTATAGCCATTGAACAAGGAATGTAATTGATGCGCCTTGCCTTAACCATGGGGATATCTTTTCAGGAGGTCACCCGATGGCGGAAAGATTTTACAAGAGTCGCAAACCAAGGTGGGCGGTGGGGGACTGAGGCTTGAACCTGCCATCAAAACAACACAATTCACCTCTGGCAAATAGAAAAACGTGCA
>JAKLQB010000883.1 GCA_022013615.1 Desulfobacterales bacterium
AAGGCTTTAATTTCGGAGGCAAAAGCAAAGGTATACCCTTCATGATAATAGTAGAGCGGTTTTTGGCCCAGATGATCTCTAGCAATAAACAATTTCCGATGACGCTCATCATAGATGGCGAACGCGAACATACCCCTCAGGTATTGAACACAGGCCTCGCCCTGCTCTTCATACAGATGCAGAATAACTTCCGTGTCGCTTTTGGTTCGGAATGTGTGCTGCTTTTTAAGATCAGCTTTGATATTTTGATAGTTGTATATCTCACCGTTAAATACAATTACAATGGAGCCGTCTTCATTGGCTATAGGCTGCCGGCCGCTATCAAGGTCAATAATCGACAATCTCCGATGCCCCAATCCGGCCTTTCCTTCCCGATCGATATAAATACCGGAGTCGTCAGGCCCGCGGTGACGCACGGCCTCATTCATGCAATTGATTTCGATTTCACTCACGCCGTCAATATTAATATACCCAGTAATTCCACACATCTTAAGCGTTCGACTTTTCAATTGATTGTGTGCGTTGTTCGTGTGCTTTTTCGATTTTCAGTGTTTTTCTCTCCTTCAAGTAAAATAGTCCGCCGATTAGGCTCAACAGTATCAACAGTGCCCTAATCAACAACATGACCATTAGGGCATAATTGTAATCCATTCCGAATTTCCCCACCGCGTATATGAATGATCCGTCCATTAGACCGATACCGTTGATTGAAATAGGCAACACCGCCACTAGGTTGCTGATCGCAACCACTACCATCAGTTTAAAATAGTCAAAATGGGTGCCTACCGCATAAATCAGGACCATCATCCAAGAGAATGTGAAAATGTGAAAGAAAAAGGAAATAAAGATGATTTGCAAAGTCTTGTAGGGATGACGGCGATAATCGCCCAGATGCTCAAGCAGGGTTCTTACCTTTTGCGGTAATCTTTTCTGCTTTAACAACCAGCTGGTCAGATACTTTGAAACAATCAACCCGAATAAAGCCATTGCAATAATGACCCCGAACACCACAATGAGCACGTCAAGTTCAGGCATGCGCGCGCTGGCTTGGAGCAAAACGACGCCTCCGCCCAAGAAGCCAAAAATGATTAAAGCGCCTATGCCTGTCAATCGTTCATTGAATACAGCCAATACTGCCGCGGTCTTTGAAGATGAGCTTCTCAAGGTTTTATAAATACGGTAAGTATCCCCTCCGATGTTGCTGGGTAAAAAGTTGTTAAAAAACACCGCTGTGAAATAATACTTGTGAAGCTGGTTAAACTTAAATAACTCTCCATGAATTTTTAATAAAATTTGCCATTTGAGGGCACTGATGCTAACGCTTAAAATCATTCCGGCAAAAACAACCAGGATAAGCAGGGGATCGGAATTTGTTAGGGCCCGCCATATCGTGTACCAGTCAGCCTTCCACACGATGAAACCGCACAGGCCGGCCGTAACCAGTAATTTCGCGGTTAATACCAGGCGTTTGCTCAATTTTCGATCCGTGTTGGGAGCCTCTGAGTTCAAAATGAACCCCGATAACGAATGATCTTGGCAGGGATGCCGACAGCGATGGCATTGTCATCAATATTTTCCGACACAACCGCTCCGGCACCGATCACCGCGCCAGAGCCTATCGAAACCCCATCGAGCACAATGGTACCGGTTCCCAACCATGATTTCGCACCAATTGATATGGGTCCTTTTGAAAAAGCGGGCTGATCCATAATCGCCGTCTCGAGGTCCTCAAAGCGATAGGCCCCTGCACTAATATAGCAACCTCCGGCTATGAGCACCGCTTCGCCGAGGTCAACCCCATCCTGAGATACAATGCTGGAGTTACTGCCAATGCTCGTTCGGCTGCCTAGCCGGATAGGCCCGGCTTTTGCCTGCAACATGCAATTGCGGTTTAGGATAACCCTTTCTTCGAGTACGAGACCTTCGGAGCCGGCACCCCTGGCATCCAGCAGGCAGTTGTCGTCGATAGTAACATAATCACCCAGGCTGATCTTATCGGGATGGCGAATAACGACATTGCGCCCGATTATCAGGCCCTTGCCCACCGATTTAAAGAGATGCGGATAAAATTTTCTCCTCAAATAGAACCCTATACCGCCGGGCATCGGACCAAGAAAACTCGTATAAATCTCGTAAATCATAAAGTAAAAAAAGGATCTTCGGCCAACCGTCAGATCCATATAGGTTCTTAGTGGTGAAGATTCTCCTTGACTGAGCCTTTCGCGGATGATGTTGTTTTTATCGATATCTTTCATATTTCTTAGCAGTTAGGTTCGAAAAGGATTCAAAGACGATAAAAGGCGATCATCTTATCGCGATCGCGGCGATCTTTTTTGAAAAGAGCTGATTTTTCTTGCCGTAAAAAATGAAGCTGATTTTGAATATTACAGCCAGAATTATTTCCAGCGCAAGACCAACGTAATTTATTGGATTTTCATAAAAAATATACAGTTTCAAGGGAAATACTTTGATTTGCCTGAAATTTGAATATTCCAAGATTTGTCTCAGGCTATTTTCTGTAAAGGTATTGTAGTGATCGAAGTTTTGCGCCAGGGCCTCAGAACCGGTAACCGGATTGGCACCGTTGAGGGAATGAACGATTAAAACACCGCCACGTGTCAGTCGCTCTTTACACAATTTGAGAAACAGTAAAATTTCATCCTTTGTTAGATGATTGATTTCTTGCTCAGCGATAATCACATCAAATAGATCTTCCCGGTCATTGAGGTATTCAAATCCACGTGCGGCAATGCAGTTCAATCCTTTTTCCTTGGCGTGCTTCACTTTCTCCGGATCAGAGTCAATACCCATAACATTTTTATACCCTTCGGCGTTTAAAAGATTAACGAAGTAGCCGGGGCCGCAACTGATAACGAGGATGTCGGTTGATTTGTTGCCAGGAATGTATTTGAAATAGTTGCGTTTGTAAAATTTATAAAAAGAAATGAAACCTTTCTCTATGTCCTCCGGAGCTTCCCAGAATGAGTCAAATGGCTCCATTTTTGCAGTTAATTTCATACTCTATGTCTCCTTTGAAAGCAGAAAGTATATAAAAAATCACAATTCCAAAGATTCAACATCCAGGTCACAAAACAGATCCGGAAGGCATGACTAAATTTAAACCTGGTCCGGGTTTTCCAATTCAATTGATACTATTCTGCCACTATAACTTTCTAGTAATTCTTTTTCCACTATATCTCCGGACAATGCGCCGAAACCATCTCTCTGTGTTACTATAACGTCAGGATGAAGTTGTTGTATTATTTTAAGTAGAGATTGGTCGCCAGTGATAACAACGTAATCGACACAATCCAACGCTGAAAGAATCTTAACCCTTTCTTTTTGTTCGATAAGGGGATAAGAAGCCCCTCTTAGGCGCCAAACCGCACAGTCGCTTTTTATGCCTACAATTAAGATATCTCCCAACCGCTTAGCCTGTTGAAGGAGTTCAACATGGCCTCCATGTAGTACACCAAAATTGCCATTGGTGAACACAACACTTTCCTTTTCCTCTTTCAGCCATAATACCAAATTTTCTAATTCCTCCAAAGTTTTTTCCTTAAAGGTCCCTGTTGAGCTTTGATTTATATTTAGAGCCGCTAAAAGATCTTCTTTCTTCAGTGTGGACGTCCCTAACTTTCCGACAACAATTCCCCCAGCGATGTTAGCCAGATAACTGGCCTCTTCAAAACAAAGCCCCGAAGCTATTGCCAAACCCAAAACAGCAAGGACTGTGTCACCGGCACCACTGACGTCAAAAACCTCTCGTGCTTGAGCGGGAATATGAACTGCTCCCCTATTTGAACCCTCAAGCAAAGTCATTCCATGTTTACCTCTGGTAATGAGGACTGCATCGCACTTGGTGCTCATGAGGATCCTATGAGCTGCCTTTTCTGCAGAGGAGTCTCCTTTTATTTCGATGTTGCTGGCCATTTCCGCTTCCTTGGCGTTGGGGGTGATGATTGTCGCACCGAAGTACTTGGAAAATTTTCGCCCTTTGGGATCTACAATAGCTGGTATAGAGAGCTTTTTAGCGTTATTGATGGCAAGTGATGCTACCCTCTTTGTTACGACCCCTTTCGAGTAGTCAGATAACAGGATAGCGTCACAAAGAGAGAGATTTGAATCCACAAACTCGTTGATCAGGTTCTCATATCTTCTGGCAATCGATTTCGTGATCTCAAAGTCAATTCGCACCACCTGTTGATTTGCTGCGACTACTCGAGTCTTCTTTGTCATAGGCCGACCTTCATCCAAAAGTAAGCATTGAGTGTTAACACCCAAGAGATTTAATTCATCGAGAACAAACTGGCGGTAGTATCCGTCACCGATGACACTAGCCACAACGACCTCGGCCCCTAAAGAGCGTAGGTTATTCACTACGTTGCCACACCCTCCAAGCCTGTATTCTTGCTTTTCGACTTGGACAATCTGTACTGGGGCTTCAGGAGATATACGTTCAACAGAGCCCCATAGATATTCATCGACAATTATGTCGCCGATGACTAAGACTCGTCGATTTGAAAATTTGTCCAACGCATTCACAAATGCTCGAAGATCTTTACTGGACCTTTCCACAGTGATGTTATTTTTCATGCTCTTGAGACGCAGAACTGGTCTTCTAAAAACTCGCAAATGATATGGCCAATAGTGATGTGAACTTCTTGAATCCTTGCGGTATGCTTAGAATTCACAACAATGGGAAGGTCAACTACTCTACTAAGTTCACCCCCGTCACCCCCCAATAGGCCCACAGTCCTACAAGACCTATTTTGGCATTCTTGCACAGCCTCCAACAGGTTCACAGAATTGCCACTTGTGCTTATCACGAAAAGAATGTCGCCTTTTCGAATCAGTCCCTCAACCTGACGGGAGAATATTTGTTCAAATCCAAAATCATTTCCCAATGCTGTTAGAATCGAGGTATCCGTGGTGAGAGCTATGCCTGAAAGGGGGGGGCGATCCTTTCGGAACCTGCCTATGAATTCGGCCGCAAGATGCTGCGCATCAGCCGCGCTACCACCGTTGCCTGCAAAAAGAATTTTGTTGCCGTCG
>JAKLQB010000884.1 GCA_022013615.1 Desulfobacterales bacterium
AATAGAAGCTGTTTTTGTTAACCTCATCAGCAATGCTATTAAATACACGTCAACCGGTGGACAGGTGCAGGTTGAATTGAAAAAGGCCGGCAAGGATCTTCGTTTAAAGGTAGTTGATAATGGAATAGGTATTGAAAAAGGAGACTTGGACCATATTTTTGACAGGTTTTATCGCATTAAAACTGAACAGACAAAGAGCATAGGCGGATCAGGTCTTGGTCTTTATATTGTGAAAGCTATTGTGGATGCCCATCGAGGCACTATCCATGTGGAGAGCGAAGTTGGGAAAGGCACTATGTTTATAGTTTCTCTTCCGCTGGAGAAATAGACTAATATTGCGATAGCATCTGCTGGTTAAGAGGTGAAAAGGTTCTGTGTATAATTGCATAAGAAAGTAATTAATCGTTAAATGGATAATACAACTCATATTGAGCATAAAGATTTTCCACCTTGTCAGATGGCTTGTCCTATTCTGACCGATACGCGGGAATACGTTCAGTTCATTGCTGAAAGAAGATTTGAAGAGGCATTTGCTTCAATAAGAAAACTAAATCCTTTGCCACGGGTTTGTGGCCGTATATGTATCCATCCGTGTGAAATAGCCTGCAAACGCGGGCAGATAGAAGAACCGATTTCTATAGCATCCCTGAAACGCTTTGCCTCTGACGGCCCATGGGCAGACCATTATAAGGTGACCTTGCCCGAAAAATCAACAGGCTACAAAGTCGCAGTGGTTGGCTCTGGGCCTGCAGGCCTTTCAGCCGCTCATGATCTGGCTTTACTTGGCCACCATGTAACGATCTTTGAGGCCTTGCCGGTACTCGGAGGAATGTTGAGGGTTGGAGTTCCTGCATATCGCCTTCCCAAGGATGTACTGGATGAACAGATTCAGGCGATTCTTGACCTTGGCATTGAGGTCAAAACAGGGGTTCTAATCGGAGAAGACATCAAGCTTAGCGATCTGTTTGAGCACGGATACAAGGCTGTGTTTGTGGCCATCGGTGCACATAAGGAGCATAAACTCGGCATTGCCGGTGAAGATGAGCTAGAAGGGGTAGTTTCAGCAGTTTCCTTCTTGCGGCAAGTCAACCAGGGGGAGAATCCTGAGATTGGAAAGAGGGTGGCTGTAATTGGTGGGGGCAACACTGCAATTGACTCAGCGCGCGCTGCACTTCGCCTATGTGCCGATGCTGTGTACATTGTGTATCGAAGATCCAGGAAAGAAATGCCGGCAGAAGAAGAAGAGATTGAAGAGGCCATCCACGAGGGTATTCAGCTATTCTATTTGACTTCACCGCTTGAAGTCATTGGACATGATGGGAAGGTTTTGGCCTTGAATTGCATCAAGAACGAGTTGGGCGAGCCGGATGGCAGCGGCCGTAGAAGTCCAAAACATGTACCGGGGTCTGAATTTGCCCTTGATGTGGATATGGTAATCGCTGCAATCGGGCAGGTACCCGATTCATCTTTGCTGGCCGATGAGCTTGAGCTTGTCGAAAGAGGAAACCGTATCCATCTTGAAGCCCCCAACACTTTGGCTACTACCCTTGCAGGGGTCTTTGCCGGAGGCGATGCGGTTACCGGACCTGCCACGGTTGTCAAGGCAATTGCGGCGGGTAAAGAAGTTGCTATCTCTATGGATTGTTATTTGAGAGGAGAATCGCCGCCAACCGCTTCACGTGCTGAAGTGGTTGAAACGAAAAAACTGCCTTCGGGTGTTGTCGAGAAGACACAAAAATTTGCGAGATGCCATAAAATCAGTCTTCCAATTGACGAGCGGCTCAAGGGTTTTGACGAGGTGGAATCGGTTCTTTCAGAGGACCTTGCGGTCCAGGAAGCCCTCAGGTGCCTGCACTGTAATCTAGGAGCAAGTGTGAACACCGAGAGATGCATCTCCTGCCTCAACTGTGTGCATGCTTGCCCAGTAGGAGCACCCGCGACCACTAAGATGGGCAAGATCAATATCGACAGGTTCCTCTGTCAGGCTTGTGGCATCTGCGCTCTTGAGTGCCCGGTTCAGGCCATAGACATAGGGCTTCATCCTCGCGGTAAACTCGGCCAACAGATTAAAAAAGCTGTGAGTATGTCTGAGGGCACAGCAGTAGTGGGTTTTTTTGATTACCAGGGGAGCTTTGGGCACGGCGACGTGAGCAGCCTGAAAAAGCAATACCCTGGTATCGCTCCGATCATGGTTTTTGGACTGAGAAGGGTTGACACGTCTGATGTGCTGAATGCTTTTGAGGCCGGGGCTGACGCTGTTCTTCTTGCAGGGTGCCCGTCCGCCAGAGAGCCTTTTGCTGCCGCAAGAAGCGGTGTGACACAGCGAATGGCTCAAGCAAAGGCTATTCTTGATGTGTTGGGACTTGACGGCAGACGTCTTCAGGTTTTTGACATGCCGGAGAGGGGACTTGTTGATGAGGAGCATCTGACAGAATTCATGCACACTATTGCCGACCTGGGGCCAAATCCGCTCAGATAATGCTGCTGCGCAGACAGTGCCGACATGCTAGGTTCAAAAGAAGGAGAAAGGGCAATGATTATTGTCGAGCCGAAGAGCTTTGAAGAGATAGAACAGATGACCAGGGGTTGTGGTCGGCTCCTGGTCTTGGGTTGTGAAACCTGTTCGGCCATGTGTTTCGCTGGAGGACAGCGGCAGGTAGCAGAGATTGCCTCTCCCATTCGAATGGCAAAAAAAATGTCACAAGATCAAACTGAGGTTTTGGATGACACTGTTGCCAGACAGTGTGAGCTTGAATTTCTTGATCATGTAAAGGACAAGGTGGCTGCTTGTGATGCCGTGCTTTCTCTAGCCTGTGGGGCAGGTGTTCAAACCATGGCAAAGATGTTTCCCGACAAACTCATCTTGCCCGCTGTAAACACCAAGTTCATTGGAAGAGCAACAAAACGCGGCGAGTGGATGGAGATGTGTATGGCCTGCGGAGACTGCATCTTAGGAAGAACGGCAGGCATCTGTCCCGTGACTCGTTGTGCCAAGGGACTTCTGAACGGACCATGTGGGGGGGCTTCTGAGGGGAAATGCGAAGTTTCAAAAGATCAACCCTGTGCCTGGCAGGAGATCTACCATGCTCTCAAACGATTGAACAGGTTGCATTATCTGAAACAGAAGCCGCAGGTGAAGGACTGGCCTGTTCATCCAGGCAGGGTGGTAAGAGAAGATTTGCGAGAAGTTGAGGCCACATAAAATAGTGTACACTGTTAGTATAAAGGTGCGACTATGAGTTTTAGAGAAAGCCTAGAATCAGGGAAATTTCTGGTGACTGCTGAAGTTGGACCCGGCAAGGGAACTGATGTAGAACATTTATTGAAGGATGCGGATATTATCAAAGATCGGGTGGATGCCATCAATGTCACGGATTTGCAGAGTTCGGTAATGCGCCTTGGCTCCATGGCTTTTTCTCATTTATTGACCGATATGGGTATCGATCCCATTTTCCAGATGACC
>JAKLQB010000885.1 GCA_022013615.1 Desulfobacterales bacterium
TATGAGTAACTACAGGATTACCGTAGAAATGTCCGGCAAAAGGAGCAAAAGCTATGGCCGTAACTGCTTCTAGTCTGGTCTCCTTACTTGGAGCAATAGGAACGAAGACAATGCTTATTCAGCAGCATGAGAAGTTCGATCAGTATGCGAACGCAGGATTCCGTCTGAATATCTTAATTGGAATATGTTTGTGTTTTTTGCAGATAGCTTTTGCTCCTTTTGCCGGACATTTCTACGGTAATCCTGTAGTTACTCATATAATAATGGTTTCCACGATTGCATATTTGATCAGGCCATTTGGGAGCATACATAATGCGATATTGACAAAAAAAATGGAATTTAAAAAAATTACAATTGTTCACATTGTAGAAATGATGCTTACTTCCATTTTTAGTGCTTTTTTTGCCGTTATAGGCTTTGGGGTTTGGAGCTTTATCATTCCTCCTATCTTGGTAGCCTTTGTCGAGGTGGCAATTTACTGGTATATCGAATCCTGGCGCCCTTCGCGGGGATTCCGAATTGAGCATTGGTGGCATATGCTTCGCTTTGGCAAAAACCTGATGTTTATTAATATCCTTTGGTATGTTCAAAACAATGTTGATTATTTGTTGATTGGAAAAGTATTGGGCTTGAAAGTTTTGGGAATCTATACTTTTGGGTTTGAAAAGAGTGTCGGATTGCTAACGCAATTTATTGGAATTTCAGGGACTGTCGCATATTCTACTTTTTCCGAACTTAAAAACAACCCGATTGAATTAAAAAAGAGCTTTTTCAGATACGCTTCAATCCTTTCTCTTGTTGCTACGCCGTGTATCTTTCTTCTCAGCAGTATCGGCCCTGAATTCATATTAGGCCTTTTTGGCGCAAAGTGGAACAATGCGATTTTGCCTTTCATGATTTTAACTCTTACTACAACATTTAGACCCTTTGGCAATTTGTGTTTCCACTTAGGAAATGCTGTGGGACGCCCTGATCTTAACTTCAAGTGGAATCTTTGTATGTCCCCTCTCAACATTGCAGCCGTCGTTATTGGACTGCAATATGGAATTATCGGAATTTCTGTAGCTATGATGGTTGTTAATACCATCGCCGTCCCGATGTGGACATGGGTATGTTTGAGGATGGTAAAATGGCAATACACCTTTCTCGTAAAGTCTGTCGCACCTGCCTTGATTTGCAGTATCCTGATGTTCTTTTTTAATATTTTTCTTAGAATTAGCATTTTTAATTCTATGGATATTCCTATACTGGTAAAGCTGTTTTTATTTGGCACAATGGGCTTTACTTTCTATTTGGCTACGTTACGCCTTTTCTTTCACGATGACTTTCGAACTTTACTCGATCACATTGTAATGATTCTACCTCGATCACTACATTCAGTCTATTCAAGAAAAAAGGGTGTTACTCTAAAGACCAACTGATTTAATGGTATAATAAAATCGCCTAACGTTTTTGTATTATAATGACTAATAATCCACTTGTTTCAATAGTTGTCTGCTGCTACAATCGTCGGCATACGCTAGAACATACTATGCAAAGTGTTTTTTCGCAGCACTATAAACCCGTAGAGATTGTAGTGCTCGATGATGGTTCGACGGACAGCACACCAGACTTGATAGCAACTTATGGGGACAGAGTTCGCTATAATCGACAGGAGAACCAGGGAATAGCGGTCACTCGTACCAACGCTTGCCGCTTAACAAAGGGAGAATTCATCGCCTTTCAGGATGACGATGATTTGATGCCACCTCAGAGGATCTCCACGTTAATGAAAGCACTCGATCAATACCCATCAGCTGTTTTGGCTGTTGGAGATTGGGCTTTTATTGATTCGGAAGGAAATTTGACTGGTAAAAGAAGTCAGTTTAAAAACCGTATTGACGAGACAGAGTTGATAGAGCGCTCCCTATTAATAGAGGATGGCTACACAGCCGTATTGTGGCCATGCTTGACTCCTGTTCCCCATACCACTCTTTTTCGAAGAGCCGATGGTGAACGGATCGACTGGTTTGATCCTCATTTTTTCCATGCCTGCTCGGATACTGATTTCTTTGCGAGGTTAGGGAGATTAGGTCCTATTGTATATGTGCCAGAGATTGTCTCTTACTATCGTTATGGGCATTCATCAATATGGAAGAAGAAATACCTTTCCGAATACAGCAGATTCCTTTTGTTTGAAAAACATCTACTTTCCTTAAGAGCCGAACAAAAGGATTTGAGAAAAAGGTTGCAATTCCGAATGTTACAAACTATTAAGTTGCTTGCATATTACAGTAGGGAGGAAACAAAGCTTGCCAGTCTAATTTCTAAATATTCACTGAAAAAAGGTTTGTCGCTGATCGGAATCAAAAACCAGATCGAGTTAAAATTGTGGACTTTGATTAGGCTCCCTATTCTCAGAAGGAGGCAGGGGTAAGGAATGAGGATACTCCTTAATACATAGAGAAAATTGAAACTGGATTTCAGAAAGTTTTAACCCGGAAAATCAGGCATGAAACCTAATAAGTCAAGAGATACTCCCCTTTTTAGCGTGATTATACCTCTTTATAACAAACGCCCGTATGTTAGTCGTGCTATAGAGAGTGTTCGACAGCAGACCTTTACTGATTGGGAATTGATCATCATTGACGACGGCTCTACAGACGGTTCCACATCTGAGATCTCGAAGGATGACGCCAGGATTCGTGTCTTTGAACAGGAAAATGAGGGGCCGGCAGCCGCTCGCAATCATGGCATCAGAGAAGCTCAGGGAGAATTCGTAGCATTTCTTGACGCTGATGATTATTACTATCCGCGAAAGCTGGAGGTAGAGGTAGGGCTTCTACATACTCAGAAAAAGGCAGAATGGATGTTGTCTCCTTTCGATGTGGTAAGGGATGACGTCGTGATGAAGGGCCATCGACTTCGAGATATTCATGGCAATAAATTTGAGTCTCAGGTGATATTAGGTAATGCTCCGAACCAGTTGTCCGTGCCCGGCACCCATATAGACGGCCTATGTATAAAAAAAGGACTGTTGAAGAAACTAAAGGGATTCAATGAGAACATGAGGTGTTTTGAAATATCAGAGCTCATTACTCGCTGTACCTTGAAGCAACCCCGGGCACTTGTTTATCCTGACCCTCTATTCTGTATAGTTAAACTACCTGACAGCGCATTTACCGTAACGGCCCATCGGATTGAAGGGTTAAGACAAATGGGTGAGGTTTTATACGATCTATCGATTCATTACCCCGAATATTCACATCTTTTAACATCCAGAGGCAGGCGTAATCTGAATTCCCATCTGGCTCAGCTAATACAATCGGGCAGGAAAAATGAAGCTCGAAACTATTTGACCGATCAATTTCCATACTCACATGACAAGAAATGGTGGAAACTGCGGATCGCTAGCTGGCTGCCAGAATGGCTGATCCGGCTTAGAATGTTGATCCGAAATACTTGATTTGCGTGATCCGCAGGTTTAAACAAACCTTCTGCGCTCTTCATAGTTATCTTCAAATGCAACCAGCCTGGAAAAAGGAACGCCGCAAAGATCGTTGGCTTAACCATTTTGAAAGTTGAAGGCATATACTTCAGGTTATGAGATGCAAATCGAACAATCTGCAACCGCTGTTCACTATCGCATCCTATGCATTGCCATTGCTCATTTTAATGGTTATTTGGGCATCTCTAATATCCCACTATTATGTTCCGAGTGTTTCGATCACGAACCGTGTGTTAGACGCTGCCCGCTGTGAGCCTGTCGACACAGTTCTTGATGAAATCAGAGTTTTCTTTCAATCCGCGAAAGCTGAGGACGACAAAAAGCTGATCTCTAAAGCTGAAAAGATCCTCAAGGGCAAATCTGCCATCCCGGGTGGTTCCACCATTTCGTTTAGTTTCCCTTTTGACGCCAAGGATCTTGACAAGAAAGAGCCTGGATGGCAACTGTTTTTCGCGAGCCTGGCTATCCCCAACAGATTGCTCAGTGCCTACCAGGTAAATAAAAACTCCCGTTTCTTGTTGGCAGCGAGAGATATGATTGCAGGATTCGCACGTTATGAGCGCAGTGCCTGGCTTCCAAAGGGGTTACTTTGGAACGACCATGCGATTGCTGCACGCATTTCAGTGCTGGCAGAATTCTGGAAGTCTTACCGGAACCATCCAAGTTATGATCCGGAGATAGCGAGAAACGGGA
>JAKLQB010000886.1 GCA_022013615.1 Desulfobacterales bacterium
ATGACCCGCATTTTTTTCCATTTGCCATGGCGGTAGCGCAGCATAAAGGCTATACCCAGTGCACAGACATAGAGCGTAACTATGGTCCAGGCCGTATAGAGACCGGCACCGAGGAACTCTATGGCGATGTAGACCGGAGCGATCATCACCCCTATGGAGAGCGCTGCGATGGCCCACATGATGAACCGGGTGTCGCCTGCCCCCTTGATAGCCCCGGAGAAGATCAGGTTAAGGGCGTCAAAAAAGCAGAACACAGCCACGAAACGCAATAGGATCACTCCAAGGTCCATGATTTTGGCGTATTGTGCAGCGCTTTGATAATTGGCCTTAAAAAGATGGAGTAACGGCTCGGGCGTCAAGACGAAAGCGGCTGCCACCAGCATCATATAGGCCATGGTAATATGTAATGCGCTGGTGGTCGAATAGGTCCCCTCTTCCGGTCTACCCCTGCCGATGGCTTGGCCCACGAGGGTGGCGTTACCGATATGAAAGCCGACCATGGGCAGGAATGATAAACTCTCGATCGAAAGTACGATGTTTGAGGCGGCCAATTCCAGGTCACCGAGCCGTCCCAGCATCTGGATAAAGAAGGTAAACCCAAAAATCTCCAAAAAGAACTGGATGCCGCTCGGAAGGCCATAACGCATCAGCCTGCCAAATAGCGCCCTGTCAAAGGCCCTGTTCTCCCAGGTACCGAACTTTTTACGATTGGCACGGCTGAAAATCAGGATGCTCAGAACGGCCACAATGATACAGTAGGCTGTGACCGTGGCTATGCCCGCCCCCACGATACCGAGCTCCGGAAAGGGACCAAGGCCGTTGATCAGACAGAAGTCCAAAGGGATGTTGATCACCGTACCCGCCATGTGGACCAGCATCACCGTCCAGGTCAGCCCGCGGCCCGTGTAAAAGGAGGCCATTGTCGAGCTCAGGACGACCAACCCAGCTCCTAAGATGAGGATTTTGAAATAGGTCACCTCCAGCGACCGTATTGGAGGCGAGTGGCCGATGAGGTCGAACAGGATGTCGGCGATGAAGTAAAGGGAGGCCAGCAGAACAGAGGACAAAAGGGAGAAGTATATCCCCTGCCAGACGGCGGCGCCCACCCGGTTGAGTGCCTGCGCACCGGTATATTGGGCCACAAAGGCGTTTGTATAACTGGCAACGCCCATGAAGAAGGCGATGGCGGTGAAGGAGGCGATTCCTGCCGGTAAGGCCGCGGCGATGGCGTCCACCGAGTAATTAGCCAGGAATATCCTGTCAGTGAACTGCATGAGGGTGATCGAGCCCATGGAAGCCACCAGCGGCAGGCTGATGGCGAAGACTTGGCGGTATCCGTTCGGTTTTGACCAGCGCTCGATCATGGTTAAGACACCAGGGGCGGACATGCATCTTTATCCGGTTTAGGATTCTCAAAGCGGAACACTCGCTCCAGGAGGCCTGACGCAGAAATCGGGCAAAAAGTGCCGTTTTGCAAAGGACTTGAAGCTTGGATAAGGAAATTATAACCTGATACTATTTTCTTTTAACCTACAATTTTAACAATTTCAACCCCATTCAAACGACATAAAAACGCCGGAAGGGAAGTTTTTTCCGTAGAAACGATCGGATGTGGAGATATTGGGAATTTCCATTTGCCATAAGTAGATAACTTATTGAATTAACATTTTGGATCGTCAGACAGATTTTATTGCTGAAAAACTTATGTTTTTATTTGTTATAATCCGAAAAAGATATACAATTGACTGTGAATTCTAAATTTTAAGCCGCCTTGTATCTTTGGGCGGCGTTATGGGTTTTCTATATGAAAAAAATTCTTTTTATCCTAATTATTTTAGCGGGGCTCGGCTTATTAGGCTGGCAGATCTATGAAAAAGCCTCTACTTCCGGAAAAGGCCTCACGCGCGAGTCCCGAAACGTACCCGTTGCCGTCGAGGTTGTACTCGTAAAGAAAGCCTCCATACGTGAAATGGGTAGCTTTA
>JAKLQB010000887.1 GCA_022013615.1 Desulfobacterales bacterium
AGTTGAGATATTCAAAAAATCAGAAGACGAGGCGTGGCAGAGTTACATGGATGGATATGTAGGGCTGCATGGGATCATAACCGACCCGGACACCACAATCAATGACCCGGATGCTCTTGTGAGAGTCACCCTTGATGAGAAGGGAACCCACCGATTTCCTCAAGACTGTCTCCGTGTTTTAGAAGTATAGAGTAGGATACAAATTTCGAAATAATATAGCCCTTTTTAATGAGCTACATATTAGCATGCTCTGCCTGTGCCAGGCCCCTTCTTCTGACAGTTTCAAATTGCTAACCGTATTGCTATACAATCCATTTCTCACTTAGAAACATGTGGTTTTTCGAAATACCAACAGTATTGAACGATACTGATCAATTGTCTTCTTAGTACCTATTTGTTCAAATCACATCATGTTTGCGCATGATTTATGCCATAGCCAGACTGAATATTTAAGGAATTCTATCGATTTTAATAGAAAAGACAGAGCGAAGCGATACCACAAATCGTCAATATTCAATCGTCAATATTCAATTTGGTTCCGGCTTCGCCGGATTGGGTTTTTCCTTCCTGCTTTTCCAACTCTGTCTGTATCATTTGCATGAATGGGCCGTCTTCTCTCCAGAGTTTGCAACTGTTGATCAGGTTGGCCATCCCTGGAAACTCATCAAGTGACTTGGGAATGGGACGACGCTGGCGAGATAGCTGAGTCCAATACCCGTGTAAGGCGGCAGGGCCCATGGTCACGATGAGATGTGTCAGATGGGCACAGCCCTGAACCCCTCCCAGGCGCCTGTGAACCTCTTCACTGTAACCGGAAACAATGGATAGGCCCACTATCCTTTTCACTGATTCCAGCGTGGTAGGGCAGAGTTCGTGTGGAATATCAGGCATTTCCGCCTCAGCATCCAGGATAGTAACGGGCCAGCCGCCAACGAGCAACCGGACGCACATCCAGTGCACCACGCCAGTTGGACGGGACTCACCATTCCAATGGTATCCCGGAACGAGCCGCTCATCTCTAAGCCAGCCCTCTACGATCAAGCGTTCGTCCTCTAACGGATAAGTACGAAACTCAAGACGCCGTTCATGCACCGGGGCGGTCTGAATAAGGTCTTTAAGTCGAGTCATAGTGTTGCTCCTCCTATTGACCGCTTCAACGGTCATTTTAGTGAATGGGGAAATGCAGGTGAAAGTTTGAAATTTGGAAGCAGAACGTACAGTTAGCTGAATCGGAAGGTCATCTGGTGGAGGTGAGCGGGATCGAACCGCTGACCTGTACGTTGCGAACGTACCGCTCTCCCAACTGAGCTACACCCCCACTTTAATGGCTTTTATTAGCTTGAGAATCCTTTCAAGACGATTCCAAAATTCCTCAAAACAGATTTTTATATTATAAGCATTCTGATCATTAAATCAAAGGCTTTTTACCTGATCATGTTTATCCTTTAATCCTGTCAATTATTTTTAACTCCTGATTTTACTCCTTTGAACGATCAAAACCATTTGACAATAGATATGCTTATGGTAAAAATAGACCCTAACGTTGCATAAAATTTGAGTTCAAAACGGGATAGATTGGGTCAGTCCCGCCAAATATAGGCGGGATTGATCATTTTCAAGGACGAAAGCGTATTAAACTTACGGTAAGGTCTTGAAAATGGTCAATCGTTTCTTGATGTCCCGATATAGAGCGAGCGAAGCGCTTTTGGACCAAATATTTCTGCAACGTTAGGGTAAATATGTGCCCCCGTAGCTCAGGTGGATAGAGCACCAGATTCCTAATCTGGGTGTCGTGCGTTCGAGTCGCGCCGGGGGCACCAACAAAATCAATAAGTTAGCTTACCTTAACATAACATCTCAATAAGTATGGGCCTTCCGAACCTTCCCCCTTTTGCAAAGGGGGATTGAGGCCCGCCCTCCAGCCAAGCGGAGCGAGGCGGACGGGGGGATTTTCTTAATACAGCCCGAATTTATTGAGAACTTACATCTTAACCAAAATCAGGATTCAATCTCAACGCCTTTTGTCCATGAAAAAGCTGCTAACGCATCAAGGCCCGGAACACCCGCCTTTGTGTATACACGTCCATATCCATAACCCAACTTCGTGCTTTTTTATGATTTTAGGGGGTAAATCCTACGAATTTCCAATAGTGGCCCATGTTATTTCAATAGGTTACGTTGGCAACTGCTGGGTGTAGTGTCAAAATATCACATTTTATCTTGACATCAGGCAATTTCTTTATTAAACTGCTTTTCATGTTTATTCGCAGAGTCGGACACAAGGATAGCAAGAACCGCAAAGAGTATTATACCTATAAGCTGGTCGAGTCGATTAGGACGGAGCGGGGGCCTCGGCAACTGGATGTATTGAATCTGGGTGTACATTTTGATCTGCCCAAAGAACAGTGGAAAAATCTCTCCAATTGCATAGAAGAAATTATTACAGGCCAAAAATCCCTTATTGATTATCCCAAGGAAATAAAGGGTCTCGCAAGGAGATATGCAAGAAAAATTATTCGTGAGCAAGCTTCTGTTATTTCTGAGGGAGAAGATATTCCTCCAGATTATGCGACTATTGATCTCAACAGCGTTGAGGATGAGGAGGCCAGGGCAGTCGGGGCTGAACATGTTGTTTATGAGACTATCAAGGAACTTGGGATAGATCGAAAACTGAAGGAACTTGGATTGAATAGACACCAGGTTGCTGCGGCTCTTGGTGTAATCGCTGGTCGAATGATTGTTCCCGGTTCTGAAAGATCGACCCATTACTGGTTGCAGAACGTCAGCGCTTTTGGCGAACTGATGGGAGTCGATTTTTCTAACTTATCCCTGGATCGGGTGTATAAGGTTTCCGATAAACTCCTGAAGCATAAAGATTGTCTTGAAGAACATTTGTGTAGGACTGAAGGCCAACTTTTTGCTTTGGAAGAAAAGATCATACTCTACGATCTG
>JAKLQB010000888.1 GCA_022013615.1 Desulfobacterales bacterium
ACCATCGCGTATCCAGACAGGAATTTCATTCCCTTTGACTTCGGGTGGTTCGGTGCCAAAATGAATTGACAGCCTGCGAGCCGCTTTACACTTTCCTTGAAGCAGCTTGATGCCATTCAAGGCAGTTGAACAGGCTGCATTTAATAGAGAAGAACGCTTGCCGGCTAATGCGGTCAGGTCATTATTCAGCCTGGTCTGCCGATTACGAAACTCCCGGTCCCACTCACTGCTTTCTCTGGTCTGGAGGCTGTATTCCTCGTCAATCTTAATAAGCTTCCCCTCATCAACCAGTTTGTCGAGAATTTGAGGGATCTCTTTTCTTAGGGTCGCGCCATCGCTTGCAAGATCGCTTATGAGAAGATCAGCCATCATTTCAGCGGTGGCCCGAACACCAATGTCGGCAACCTCTTCATGCGGCAATTTCCGAATCAGGAAAACAAGTCCGCAAATGCGTTTAGCCAGCTTTCCTTCTGGGGTCGCATCATCAAGATTTCTGACAGTTTCGTCTATTTCCCGCAACAATACACCAGTACGCAAAAGGTCAGGCTGAAGCTGGTCGAAAATGAAGTCGGCCGGCATAACGGTACCAAGGGGTTTTTCGGCCATTTCCTTTACCGCATCATAAACGATACGCAGTTGTGTCCGGACCTGGCTACTGGTACCGGGGATATCAATGGCGCGCAAAGTATGCTCCCAAAAACGCCTGCGGACAGGCAAAAGGGGATAGTCATCTACAATGATCGCACGGTCTTCAGACCGAACCCCAATACGTGTGCCGGAAAGCTGCCGGTCTATTTCGCCTGCATGAGCATTAATCGTATTTTCAATGGCTTTGCGTTTGTCAGCCTTTTTGGCGAGCACCACCCGACGGGTTACCGTTTCAACATCCGAATCGGAGAGTTCAACCGGTATCGTAAAACGGGGCCTGAGGCGCTGCATTAAAGGCACGCTTCCAGCAAGAGCTGTTTGACCCGCACCTATGAGTAAAACCCGGCTATTGAGCTGTTTGCAAATAGCTTCGGCAATTTCCATAACATCAGTAGAACGTTTAGCGCTGTCCCCAATGAACAACTGGATTTCATCAAGCACAATAACGGTGCAAGGAATTTCCCCATTTGTGGACAGAACCTTACGGATAATTCGGATAAATTCCTCTGTTGAAACATCTTTCACAACAGGGAACTGGGTACGCAGCGCAGCACGGGCCTGCTTAAGATCCGGGGCAAAGGCGGGATCAGCATCTAACAATGCTTGAGCCAGAACAGGACTGACGTAGAGGTCATGCAGTTCACTCTGAAAATCTTTGCCGGCAGATTCAACAAAGGCCTTGACCTTTTCATATATATTGTTTTTCTGAAGCCAGATACAGAACTGCGCCTGGGGCAGGGAGCTTGGAAGACCTTTGGAGCGTAAAATGATACTCAATACAGCAAGACGGACGCTTTCACCACCTCCGGAAGGCAAGGTTCCCGATGCTGCATGGAGCCCCCCGCATCGTTTCCCCAATGTATCCAGTTCTTTTAAAAGATCGCTAACCTCGTCCGGCAACTGTGTAAGCCCCCTTGTGGTTGCTCCGTCAGATTCAAACTGGCTATCCACCCACAAATGTCTGAACATTTTGAGAAGGTGAGATTTGCCGCTTCCAAAAAAACCGCTTACCCATGCGGCAGGTTGAACTGTTGAATCGGCATTCCCTAAATACGATTCAAGAATTCGGGTAAGACCACCCTTGTACTGGCCTTCACAGACAAAATGCTCCAGCTCATAACGCAGGGTTTCAATTTCTTTCTTGGTTGCCGATTCCGTTACAGCCGCCACACCGTCATTTAGCAGCTTTGTGATAGCGGGATCTCGCTGAAATATTTCACGGTTTTTCATGAGTCGCTCACCCCATTATGTAAGGTTATGGGAACGGCCAAATAATTCCAGCCGTCCCGCGCATCGAGGAGCCGATAATTATTATTGTCAAACTCACCCGGGAAAAAAAGCAACAACCGCCCTCGAATGTCATGTATGACTTCCTTCAGGATTAAAGATACCTTGGTGAAGCCATATAAACTCACCACTCCATGCACGGCCACCACACTTTTTGCATCCACATCTGAGTTTGTTAATACATTTCGGATTTCTTGTGCGGCATACTGTAAAAAGCCGCTTTGAAGTTTCATTGTCAGGTCTTCCGGAGATTCGAAATATAGGTCCCTATATTCTGTGTTGGCCATCCAGGTGGCGAAGGTTTTCGTAAAATTGAAAGACTTCCATTTATGTCCGGCATCGATGGTTGCCATTTCAAAAAGCCCAAGCCGAGCACGCAACTTGCGTTCGTCCTCTTTGGGATAGACCACAAAGATGGTTTTTTGGTCTCCGGCCAGGTTGCGCTGCCATGGCGCAGAAATATGATTACGATAGCGAGTTGCCAGTTCTTCAATCCGTCCCATGTATCAAATGCCTTTCATCTTCCGTAAATAGGCGGGTAAATGAAACCTCAACAACCCCACCTGCCTGGCTTAAGTCCAAAAAACCTAAGCGTTTGGCATCAGTAGCCAGGGAGACCAGTTCTTCATGGGGTGTATCGAGCACTTTTGCCCAAAGCGTATTGAATAAGCCGCTGCCACGAGCCCCAAAGATGTAACCCAAAACAAGGGCGTAAGCTGTGACAATAGGTGTCGGGGTTACCTTCTGCCTATATTTCCGCACACGTCCTGTCAGGTGCCCAGACTGTGTCCAGGAAGATGACGTATTGCGCACAACCGTATCAAGTGTACCGTTATTTAATCTGTTCTCGACACCCTGCCGAAGAGCCTCTTTCATTTTTTGGCGCATGAGCTCTTCACCCGTATGCATCTGAAGGATCGGGGGCGAGGTAACCCTTAAAAGGGGATCTCTCGCTAAAGCGGTTAATAAAGCAAGCAGTGGGCGACCAGTCTCATCAACCTGCCAAAGATAGCGCAAAATACGGAATAACGGGATAGACGGTTCGAGTCCATAAAGCTCGCTCAGGCGTTGGCAGGTGAGCTTGCGCGTTGAAAAGGTCTGCTTGCCGAGACAATTTTGGTCAATGATTGCTGATACATAGGCTTCACGCGGGGCGCTTTGCTCCAGGTCTTCAAACAATAAATCCAGTTCTTTGAACATGATGGTTCTGCTGGTGTGCGTGCCTTTATCCCCGATTCGAAATCCCGCCTTAATCCAGGGTCGAGAAGCTTCCGAATCCCGTAAGAGAGCATTTTCTTTAAGTATTGGATCTTGCTTCATTTCAACCTTTCTTTTTAGCCTGCCAGTTTGCAGGCTAAAATATACTTTAGTTTAAACCCAAATGTCAAGAAGAAAATAACTAACATGCACATTTATGAAAATCGCGGAAAACGGAGAGCGTCACGGTGGGAGTTTCAGATAGCTTTTTAAACTACCAGGATATCATCCAACTCAAAAACCTGTGATATGTCTGACGATCCGCAATTATCCCTGCTTGTATCTGTATCTCCATCGTTAGCAAAATTACAAAGCTTGTGTTTTTGGATATCAGGACAATCAAAATAATGATAAAAATCTGTCCATATAGGTTGAAATCATAGAGAAGGGCGTCCGGGAATCGCCTTTTCGCCTGGCTGCACTATCTCTTCAAGCTGGTTGCACCGTTAATTCGTGAAAACGATGATCGTTATCAAATTTATGGCAGAAACGGGTAGCTGATCCAGACGCTTTTTTTCAATACCGGGATATGCCTATCTACTTAGTTCCTAAACCTTGTTTGGTTTATTATTGGGGTCTACCAGTTTTCTATATGTAACAGTTTCGGCACTAACGCAGGCCTAAAAAGACGTCTTTTCGACAGGGACCATGTTCCTGGAGCCACGTCGAGGACATATAAATCCGTCTGGCTAGCGTTTCTGAGCCAGATACCAGGCAAATGATGCATTACCGGAAAAAGATTCCTGAAAATCAACCAAATCGTGTTCAATGTGCTTCCCGAGTGTATCAATTCTCCCCGGAAAATATATTCCAACTCAACATCAGGGTATATTATTAAATTTTAGGTTGATTTTGGCAAGTGAGAGAGTTAAATTCTGTCTACGGAGAAATTTTTTTCAACAAGCACGAAAATACTCTGATGAAGTATCCTTCAACCTTTTCCAGAAAGGGCGCCGATAATGGAAGAAAAACAAAATGAAGGCCAATGGTTTGTAATTCGACACGAAAAATGCGGCTCCGTTATAACAATAAACACCGAAAGTGTTTCAAGATCATCCTCATCTTTTGCAGACGGAGGGCCTCGTCTCCTCACGTGCCCCAACTGCGGAGCTGTTGCTACCGAGTACCTGCATCTGAAGGATTTCTTGGAGGCACAGGAAAAACTTCATAAAGATCTTAAAAGAGAAGATTTCACCATACATAGAGAAAAGAGAGCCTAAACCCAAAATCATATAGAAAGGGGAACAGCAATGGAAAAAGAACAAAACGATGGGCAATGGTTTGTACTTAGGCACGATAAATGTGGTGCAATATTAACGATAAACACTGAGCATGTATCAAAGTCATTTTCAACCTCTGAAAATGACGAACCCCGTATATTGGCCTGTCCCAACTGTGGAGAAATTGCTACGAATTACCAGGAACTCAAGGACTTCTTCGATGCGCATGAAAAACTGAACAAAAATCTTACACAAGCAGGCTTCACAATGAAAAAGAAAAAAGAGCAGTATTAAATGGGTAGCCAGAGTATGTGACTTGAGTGAAACCACTAAAAAGCCGACCAAAGGGAAAAACAGAATACCTGATTTTCCCGGGGCATTGAAGGCAACGTGCCTTGATTGGAGCAGACGCGGCGACGGGCATCATGGCGTTTTCCTGATTGAGGCTGTCAATAAGAAAAAATACATTGTCAAATGTTACGGCCGAAAACGGAGTAAATGGGGGGAGATACTTACCATTCCCGGAAACTACCTGACTGGTAAATCCTCTTCACGACCCCTAACACGCTTTAACACAGAGAAAGAAGTTCTTCACACCTGGCGGCGGCACGGATTTGACGTCTTTCAAGAGCCCAAAGATTTTCCGCCTATGGTGATCACCCCGCCACATCTTGTATTCGAATACATTAATGGCCGGACCCTGCTTTCCTATTTTGCTGACCCACACATCGGCAAAGACGATAAGATTGCCACGTTAAAACGCTTCATGCCCGAATGGGGCAGGAGACACCATCTGGCCATGAAAAGTAAAAACCGCCTCTTAATCCAGGAGTACCCCTCCTTCAAACACGTCTATATGAACAATGACGGAAGGCTGATTTTTTTTGATTTTGAGACAGTGTATACACCGATGCACAGCCTCCCGTCTCTTATAGGCCGGGAAATTGCAGGCTATGTGCGCTCCCTGTACAAGGTAATTTTTCCCGGAGAATTTAATGAGTTCCTGGACGTCCTGGTCCGGGAGTATCCATACCGGGAATACCTGTCCTACCCGTTCTACTATTTTTTCCGCCATCCCAATCCGTTGACTAAATTATTATATGCCCTGGATCGACGACTTCCACGCCACCAGAAACGCCACTCGAAATACCCTGTAGCTCGTTTGCTTAAGGACCGTCTGTGCCGCACCGGTGGGGAAGGTGTTCATAAATAATGCCTTTTTTGGTCGTCTTTTTTGGCTTGACCTGCTATGTGTGCCCTTTAATAATGTTTTTGGAATGGCTCATCATATGATTTCCAGAGAGAACTTGTTGCAGAATTTCCGAGACGTTTATGGCCAAAGAAAAATTAAAATTCCATAATTTAGAGCAATATCTTTTATTAAAAAACGGCAACTATCTATACAGGGTTCCATTCCGTGACGGTTTTGCGGTTTTGAAGGTATATTATGGCTCTCGCAGTACCCTGCGCTATGTTACGGGCACCATTAGCAATTATTTTCAGGGGCAAACCTCCTTTATGCCGCAGGCGCGACTGGCTAACGAAAAAAAATGCCTTGATATTTGGCGCGATGCGGGCTTTCGGGTCTTCAAGACCTATGATGATGTCGAGGTCAGTGGTTTGCCTGAAGGAGGATATTTGCTTTTTGAATATCTTCCCGCCTTAAAATTTAAAGACTATTTTGGCGATGAGTCTGTTCCCCTGGATGACCGAATGGCTACATACCGCCGTTTTCTCAAGGAATGGCACCGACGTCACGAGATAGCTGTTACCCGGCGAGAACCCGGTTTAATCCATGAAAACGGCGATATGAAACATATTATGATCATTGACGATGGCTTTTTGTATTTTGATTTCGAAATGAGTTTCCGTTCGCGGAAGAAAACGCGGGTAGAGGAGTTTGTTTCCCGAGAAATCCTTGCCTACCTCAAATCCTTGCGAAAGATTGTAGGCCAGGATTTGTTTAAATCGTTTCTGGAGGAAACCATTAACCATTACCCTAGTACCGAGTACTTGCAGAATACTTACACGGTAATGTTTGCCCATCCGAACCCGGTCATGCGCATGGCTCGTAAGCTTGACCGGAAGACCGCTCCGAGGGCAGCAAAGCCTCATTCAAAATATAATGTGTCACTTCAATTGAAAAGCCTGCTCGATGGGCGATGTGGGTAACCGGGGAGGGAATAAAAAGACCTGCTTTCCGCCTGTCGATAAATTGCTTCTCACGGATCACAGTTTCATAACAAATATTCGGCATTCACGTTTTGCAATGCATGGAAGATATTTCCCTTTATCTTTCTGTTAGACCTGTAAAAAGCCTTGAGCATATTTTTGATCTCCTCTCTTTTTGAAGAACCAGCAGTTGGGCAATCCAAACTGATCTCAGGCCAATCCATTAACTGCGCGTAACGACGTATGAGATCCTCATCAACCAGATAAAAAGGCCTGATTACGGTTAATTTCCCCCCAAAAAGACCCTGGACCGGCACCATGGTGCTGATAGAGGCCCCATAAAAAACGTTTAAAAAAAAAGTTTCGATCAGATCATCCTTGTGGTGCCCAAAGGCCATCCGGTTGCATCCAACCTCTTCAGCCGTTTGAAATAACAGCTTTCTCCTCAAACGGGAGCAGAGAAAGCAGGGGTTTTCACGGTTTTGTGGCCCATGGGCTTTTGGGCCAATATCGCTTTCAATGACTCTGAACTCAAAGCCATGCGCTACAAAGAATGATGTCATCTTATCAGCCGAATTGGCGCCAAACCCTGGATCCACATGTACGGCTGTAATCCTGTAATCAATGGGTACGCGTTTAATCCGTTCCTTCAAGAGCCACAAAAGCGCAAGACTATCCTTGCCACCGGACACAGCCACCATCACGTGATCCCCATCCCTGATCATATCCTTGGTATGGATCGCTTTTCCAGTGAGGCGTTTTATTTCTTTGGCAACATAACTCACACTGATTCTCGTTCCCCAAACAACTTTGTCCCAATCCTTACAACATTGGCGCCTTCTTCAAGAGCCACTTTATAAGCATTAGACATGCCCATAGATAGATACTTCATCTCAATGCCGGGCAGACCCATCTCCCTGATCTCTTCAAAGAGTTTTTTAGTCTTCTGAAAGTAGGGCCTGGAATCTTCCGGGTCACCGGCGAAGGGCCCCATAGTCATGAGGCCCATAAGCTTGATATTATTCAGCTCCGACATATCCCTGGCCAGAGAAATGGCATCTTCCGGCATCACACCAGCTTTCTGAGATTCTTCACCGCTGTTAATCTCCATAAGAATCGGCATAACTTTGTCAATGTTTCCGCAGGCACTGTCAATGGCCCTTGCAAGTTTTATGGAATCCACGGTCTCGATCATATCAAAAACCCTAACCGCCTTCTTGGCCTTATTGCTTTGAAGATGCCCAATCATGTGCCATTTCACTTTTCCACCAACGACCTGAAAAGCTCTTTCAGCCTCCTGAACGTAATTCTCCCCTATAATCTCCAACCCGGCCTCAACGGCTTCCAGGATCTCCTGGGGAGTTCTCGTCTTGGCTGCTCCCACAAGGCTCACGCCCTCCGGCAGTTCCTTTAAAATCTTACTCACATTTTCTTTGATCATGGTTGATCTCCTTTTTTGCCCATGCTAAATTGATACTTCAATTCCGGGGATGTGTAAAGGATTCTGATACAGAAAGGATAAATGCCATGACACATGAAGACGCGGGACATTATGCCAAAAAGCACTCAGCCGAACGTAACGTGAAACCGGAGATTACCGAGGCTGTAAAACAGAGGGCTTCAGATGGGGCGATATCATGCGCGGCAGCCCATAAAATTGCAGTCGATCTGGGCGTACCGCCTGAGGAGATTGGTGTTGGAATAGATCTTCTTGAGCTGCGAATTGTCAAATGCCAGTTAGGGCTCTACGGATATCGACCGGAAAAGAAGGTTGTCAAACCGGCGGAAGCCGTAGCAGAGGCACTGGAAGGGGCCATAAAGGAATCCCTTGTAGAGGGGCGGCTTTCATGCACAGCCGCCTGGGATATAGCGAAAAGGCTTGGGATAGCCAAAATGGATGTTTCCTCAGCCTGTGAGGCCCTGAAAATCAAGATGGTTTCTTGTCAATTGGGCGCTTTTTAACATAGTTGTGAAGAGGAAACCAAAAAAAAGCCACTATTCTCTGCCCGACCGCAAATCCGGCATCATTTTGAGAATAGTGGCCAAAAGTTTTTTGTGATTAACAACTACAGGAACTTCCGCACGCGGAGCCCATGTTCAGGCTGGAGGAAATATCAAATCCAGCGCCCATGTATGAATCAACATAATCCACCTTGACAGGCTTTACCCTTTCATACAACTCCTTTTCGATGATATAAGTAAGCTCCCTGTCATCAAATACTTCATCTTTATCCCCTGGCTCATCCAGAGCCATACCCAGCGAGGGCCCGGATCAGCCTCCCTGGGAAAGGACTATCCGGATGCCCGGCACCTCTTCCTTGTCTTTCAAAAGTTCTTTTAACTTATCGCTTGCTTTTTCCGTTACATCAAACATTTCTGCCTCCTTATAGGTTTGTTTCCTTTATGCATTACATATACAATATGCACAAAAATCCGATTGTCAAATTTAGTTTATTATTAGTAAAGAGGCAGAATACAAGGAAAGGTTACAAGTGTAATTAGAAAGGTTCCTCTGCCAGCCGTTGTCTCAGCCATATCATGACCTTATCAAATTCAGATCTGAGTTCTGCCATTGCCTTACCACGGTGGCTCACACGGTTTTTTTCCTCCGATTTCATCTGTGCAAAAGTTTTTTTCAGGGGAGGGAAATAAAACAGGGGATCATATCCGAAACCATTGTTACCAATCGGCTCCTGAGTTATATGGCCATCACACCTTCCTTCGTAGATAAGAGCGGGTCCCGCTGGCACAGCGATTGCTATAGTGCACACAAAAGAAGCGCCTCGGTCTTCCACATCCTTCATAGCCTTGAGCAGTTTAAGGTTATTTTCTTTATCGGTGGCATCTTCCCCGGCATAACGCGCGGATTTGACCCCCGGCATCCCGCCCAAGGCCCCTACCATCAGACCGGAATCGTCCGCAAGCGCTGGCACACCAAGCACTTTCGCCGTAAAGGCCGCCTTTTTATAGGCGTTATCCTCAAAAGTTGCTCCATTCTCCTCAACCAAAGGAATGGGCCCAAAATCCTTCAAGCTCTTTATTTCAATACCACAATCAGCAATCAGATCCTTGAA
>JAKLQB010000889.1 GCA_022013615.1 Desulfobacterales bacterium
ATCCTGTCCGACATTGAGCTTGATTCTCGATTCACAGATCAGCACCAGGGCTTAAAGCCTGGACCCTATGAAAAACTAACGGTAAGCGACACCGGGCATGGAATATCCCGCTCAACTATCCAGAAAATCTTAGATCCCGATTTTACATCAAAAGCAGGAGAAAAGGGATCCGGTTTAGGGCTTACAGTGGTTCATGGGATAGTTAAAAACCACGGCGGAACGCTCACTGTGTATAGTGAGCATAACAGAGGAACAGCTTTCAATATATTTCTCCCCAAGATTGTGGAAGAGGGTTCGCAGGGCATTGACCTTGCCACGTCGCTTCCCAGGGGAAACGAGCGCGTGCTTTTTGTAGACGATGAGCACGTCCTGGCAAATCTTGGCGAACAGATGCTCAAGCCTTTGGGTTATACAGTAACAACAAAGACGAATAGCATCGAGGCCCTGGAAATCTTCAAGGCACAGCCACAGGGTTTCGACCTTGTGGTTACCGACATGACCATGCCGAACATGACTGGCCTTGAGCTTGCCGGAAAACTACTTCAAATCCGAGCCGACCTCCCCATTATTCTTTGTTCAGGATTCAGTGAGATGGTCACCCATGACAAGGCCAGGGCCACAGGGATTCGAGAATTTGTCATGAAACCTGTTGATCTTAGCGAAATGGCCAAAATTGTCCGCAGGGTGTTGGATAAAAAGGCCCCCGATGGTGAAACACAGTGACACATATCTTGATTATTGATGATGAGGAACCGATCCGGGCACTCATCGGACAGATACTTGAATCGGATGGCCATAATTGCATCCTTGGCGCCAGCGCATCAGAGGCCCGTGAATTTTTAAAGGACCGGCGTTTTGATTTGATCCTTTGCGATATAGACATGCCCGGAGAGTCAGGACTCGATTTCATTCGCTACGCCGTATCGGAATATCCGGATACAGCAGCGGTCATGGTGACCGGCGTGGATGACCCAATAACCGCAGAGTCTGCCCTGGAAATTGGCGTTTATGACTACATCATAAAACCATTCAACCGAAATGGCGTGCTCATCAGTGTAGCCAATGTGCTTAGACGCCGGCAGCTTGAGATTGATAATCGGGCTTACCGTGAAAGTTTGCAGAAAATGGTGATGGAGCGCACGGCTGCACTACAGGACAGCATGGAAAAACTTGGAAAAGCCCTGGAAGGCAGTATCCTGGCTATAGCAAGCACTGTTGAAACAAGGGACCCATATACGGCAGGTCATCAACAGCGTGTGGCGGATCTTGCCTGCGCCATTGCCAAAGAAATGGGTCTTCCTGATGATCAAATTTATGGTATCCGCATGGGCGGAGTAATTCATGATCTCGGCAAAATATCTATCCCGGCTGAGATCCTGAGCAAACCAGGCCGCATAACTGAGATCGAATTCGATCTGATCAAAACGCACCCACAGGTAGGTTACGACATACTGAAAACCAATGAATTTCCGTGGCCAATCGCCCAAATGGTACTTCAACATCACGAAAGGATGAACGGTTCAGGGTATCCTGCGGGATTGTCCGGTGAAGGGATTCTCTTAGAATCCAGGATCTTGGGTGTGGCAGATGTTGTGGAGGCCATGGCCTCCCATCGACCGTACCGGCCTGCCTTAGGCATTGATAAGGCATTACAGGAAATCTCCAGGAACAAGGGCTCGTTCTATGACCGTGAAGTTGTTGAGGCTTGTCTAAAACTTTTTGCGGAGAAAAGGTTTGAGCTCGATTAGGCGTTTAAGACCTGGCAGTTTCTCATCCTGGAGTTTATCTCAAGCTTTTCCAAAGACAGTTTGATGGCATCTCTGGCCATACTTTTTTTGTGCATGTAATCTTTAAAGAATGCCGTTACTTCATCTTCTCTTCCAAGGCCACACACCGGGATAATTCCCGCAATGACCCTTTCATAATGCAGTGGATGGAACTGCTCGAGAGCATTCAACTGCGACCTAAACCAATCCCACATATAGGGTACCGCATTCGGGTTGGCAGTCATTGATACTATGGGGACAAATTTATTCCGGGTTGGCACTCTGCCCAGGATGTATTGTTGGGCCCTTTGAATCAGTTTTGTTTCACGAAAGCACCCCAAGGCCACCAGGATATTCATCCTATCATGTTCACTTTCAGATGTATTGAATCTCGCCTCAAACCAGTCAAACGCCTTGTCATCACCATTCAAGGCCCCCACCTGCATGATACTTTTTGCAATATCCGGATGGATTTTCTCATTGCGCATTAAGGATGTAAACTTCCTAAGAGCCATGTCTTCAACATCTTTCGAACCATACAGCACAGCATGAAAAATGATCTGGTCTCTCAGAATAGATCTGGTGTGTTTTTCATTTGTCCCCGGCTCATATCCAATATGTGCAAGCACGCTTTCAAGGAACGACTTACCGAATGATGCAACCTTCTCTCTTTGAACATTTTCTATTACCAGGTATGCATGAAACAGGTTCCCCGCAATCCCTATGAGGGGAAGAAAATCGTCTTCCTGTGTATAATTGGAAAGAAAACTCAGATAATCATCAATGGAAGCGTCACCACTTTTAACCAGTGCATAGAGGTCATTTTGAAGGCCCCATCTATCCTCTGACGGTAATTCCCTTCTTGATACACGGTTGCCAAGCTCCTGCATATTTCTTTCATCATTATACCTGACCCTGAAAAATCCAGCTTGCCTGTCATTTACTTTGTACGAAATCATATGCCTTCCAATATCAATGACCCCCTGTTTACTATCAAGAAGGGTTGTTATTGATCCTGTTTCACCATTTCCATAAAAGACTCTTACAGTGATAGGGATGAACCATTCCTGATCATATTCATTCGGCAGGTAGGTGAACCTTTTCTGTGTGAACAAAAGTTTATGCCCGTCTCTTTTCACTTCGACAATGGGAAATCCCGGCTGTTCAATCCAGCTTTTCATGATCCTGGTTATGGGTTTATCTGAGACTTCTTCAAATGATTCCCACATTGAGGAGCTTGACGCACAGGCATATTCATTCATTTTCAAGTAATATTTGAGACCTTCTTTAAAGCTATCATCCCCCATATATTCCTTGATGTACCTAAGTATACTCGCACCCTTGTTATAAATAATCGGGGCAGTGCTGGTGTTAATGACCACATGCTCGCCTCCTGGAATCTCTATGGGAAATGTTTCGTGTAATGCGTCACGTTCAAGGGCTATGCCGGTTTGGCCGTTCAGAAACTGCTCCCAGATATCCCACTCAGGATGGTAGTGCGCCACAGCGCCATACCCAAAATATGCGGCAAAGCTTTCGTTTAACCAGAGGTACTTCCAATCAGAAGGCGTGACCAGATTCCCAAACCATTGATGCACGATCTCATGCGCAATAACCTCACATATCCTTTCCTCACCTGCCCTGGACGTAATTTCCGGAAAATGGAGAAGTAAGTTTTCCCGGAACGTAATTGCACCCCAGTTCTCCATTGCACCAAAAGCGAAATCCTGGATGGCAATCAGATCAAGTTTTGGAAGGGGGTATTTTGTCCCAAAGTTATCTTCACAGAAGTCCAAGGATTTTCTGCCGAATTCGAGACCGAATCCGGCATATTCTGTCATTCCTGGCATTGTTGCTGCACGAATAAGCACTTCCCCGGGGTCTTCAATGAACTCAAACTCACCTGCGCCGAAGAAAAGCAGATATGTGGACATCTTAGGCGTCTGCTGGAATTTGACGAGCTTCCTCCCGTCTCCCAAAGGCTGTTCTTCGCTTATTGGTTGGTTGGATATGGCCGCCAGGTTTTCATCAATTATCATTTCAATATCAAATATTGCTTTCTTTTCCGGATGGTCAAAGCAGGGAAACGCCCTTCGCGCGTCACTTTCCTCAAACTGGGTCACTGCAATGTATCTTACCTTTCCCTCGCTTTTGTACTGACTTCTGTAAAATCCGGCCATCTTGTCATTTATGTGGCCCACGTAATCTATCATCAGTGTGATGTTGCCTGCCATTTCCTTGGGAAGGGATATGGTCATCTCTTCTTTCCCAGGATTCACATAAAACGGACAATCCACAAAACTGTCACCCACCCGCACCTTACAATTCCAGATGGCCAATTCCAGGATATTCAGGATAGTTTCACTCACCGGTCTTACAGCATCTAACAGGATTTCAGTGTTCCCCGCGAACCTGAAGTTCTTTAAGTCCGGCTCCAGGTGGATCTTGTAATTTATCGGATTCAAATTACCCACGATCATCCCCAAATTGTTTTTTGCCATCATAAAGCATAATCCTGGCCAGGTCCAGTATCCACAATTTATTACTCCAGACAACAATTCTCAGCATGGGCTTTTACCTTGGAAAGCATTATGCACATAGAATTGTTTTGGGAAGTTAAATCATTGGTCCCCCTTTTCTTAAAGGGGATTAAAGGGGATTTTTTTCGGAAAGCGTACTTCGCCGTAGATTTTAATGTTCTCAAACTGCTTTATTTTGACACCGTTTTCCTCTTCCGGACCTTATCTTTTATGCGGTTTATGTGACCACGACCCAGGCCCTTGACCTCACATCCCAATTCAAAGTACCGCTCGATCCTGGCATCATCCAGGATGCCGAAACAGTCCACAACCGCAAGGGGGGAGCCTGCCATCCTGACCACTTCGTCCGGATCGAGTTCTAAATAGGCCTTATGCCGGACGGCAAGGACCACGGCGTCAGAATCTTTAAGGGCCTCCTCAAGGTCAGCCATCATCCGGAACTTGCTGAGTTCCTCCTGGTTCCGGAAAAACCGTGACCAGCTCGCGCCTACTGCCGGGTAGGTATCCTGTTTTTCAAGCTCCCACCAATGCTGTACATAGGGATCATGGGCCCTAACTTCAGCCCCCATTTCGGTCAATTTCCGGGCAACAATCTCAGATCCGCTGTAACGGGTATCCCCCACATCTTCGCGGTAGGAAACCCCGAGGATAGTAACCTGTGAGGCCGCCACAATGCGGCCCATATTTCTGAGCGCGTCTCTCACTAATCTG
>JAKLQB010000890.1 GCA_022013615.1 Desulfobacterales bacterium
AATGGGCTCTGCGTTTCTTATATTCTCGGGGCTTGGGCATGAAATGCAAAGGGTGACATGTTTATGCTTTTCACTAGACCACCAACGGGATCGTCAAACACCTTCCTTTTCAAGAAGGCTCTTGAGCTGAGGTACCAGGGGCAGTAAATCGTCCTAAATGGTGTTCCAGACAATATTCTCATTTATTCCGAAATATTCATGCGCAAGTACGTTTCTCATGTCTCTCATGTCCTGCCATGGGATCTCGGGATGATTCGCAACAATTTCTTCGGGCACATGGGCAGCAACTTCACCGATAATTTCAAAATTCCTCACTACGGCGTCAAAGGTCTTGGTGTCGGAACTGAATTGTTCAAAATCCAGGTTTCGAGTGTACTCTTTAATCCGTTCGATGGATGCCAGAATATCTCTTATTCTTAGGTCCCATTTTCTAGGCGGCATGAACAGCCTCCTTCAAAATGTCGTCCCTGAGTTCTTTGTGCAAAGAATCAGGAGTCGCCAGGTCCACTTCACAACGCAGTATTTTGCTCAGTTCTCTTTGGAGCCTTACGAACTGAAACATCCCGACACGGGCACCGGGCTCATACTCCACCAAGACATCCACATCGCTGGTCTCTTGACCCTCTCCTCGGGCAATCGATCCAAAGAGATAGAGGTTCTTGACCGAAAACCGGCGCTTAATGTCATGGCTGTTTGCCAGCATCGCCAAAACGCGTTCTCGTCTCATATTCTCACCTCGGTGGGCATGCGTAATAGGGGACGCATTGGGATTGACTATTGACGATTGAATATTGACTATTGATAAAGGGGACGCATTGGGATTGTCGATTTTCGATTGATTATTGATGATTATGTCTCTCGCCCCGGTTAAATACAAAACCAAAGGCATTTAACGGGGCAGGCCCCGGTACGATGGTTCCACCTACCACGGAGGAATAGGCTCCGCCCCGATGAAATTTGCTTCGCATTTCATTGGGCCCCGATAGAGGGATCTCCGCTTCGCTCCGACAGGCAGGGCCCGCAGGCAGCCAAGCGGGTGATGGGGGAAACACTTCACGCGGCACTGCTCCGCTCCTTGAATTACATAGTCAAATTCTACATAACCATTCGTTGTTATTAGAACTTAGGATAAAAAACGACGCCCCGGGACCAAGAACGAAATGGTTTACGACACTCAGAGTATATCAAGCCAAAGCTAAAGGCCGAGAATGGTATTGGTGGTTAAATGTTTTAAGTAAGTTTTTTAGACACAAGAATGATAATGCCTTCAATAGTGAAGAATTATCTTATTAAACATTTAATCTAAAATTCCGACATTTACGTTCAAGAAACATGCTTTTCTACCCATGTCTATAGAGTAAAAATCGCAAAGATAGTCAATGCTGTTTTTATACGGATAAAATACTTAGATAAAATAGGTATTAGCGAATGGTTTAGTGCGGAAGCGTGCGGAATCGTTGCTGAATCATGTGAGGGTCAAATCCTTGATTGGCTTACCTTTAACTACTCAGGTTATTGGGTTTAAGATTCAAGAAATATTCTCTCGCCCCAGTACCATCTTCCGGAGCTACAGGGCAAGCAGGATTTTCAGGATATTTTGTTTGCGTTTTCAATTCCCCGAAGAAATTGAAAACACCAAATTCGCTTCGCGAAAGGGTGCGGACATTGAAAATTGAATATTGAGCATTTGGTGGATGCTGGTTGCTGGATAATTGATGCTGGGTTCCTGGAGTTCAGGCTATTCCCTAAGAGGCAGGGGGTTTCTTCATGGAAATCGCCTATAGATATCCTTCCGGTGAAGAAAGCGGATCAGTTCAATTCTGTTCTTTGTCACCTTTATTCCGAGCCTATAATCTCCAAGCTTGACGGCCATGTAAAAAGTCCTTTTTACATGGATTGAGGAATTGAGGAATTTAGGGATTGTGAATTATTATAAATAGTTAGCATTGGGGGCATTACCCCAAATCCCGTCGAAGATCCCGCTGGGCGGGGAACTTCGTGACTTTTTACGAGTTCATCAATTCTTGGATATGATCAAAATATTTAAGGCTGGAGTATTGGAGTGTTGGAGTATTGAAACAATAGTTTTGAATTTTCAAAAAGTCCTTTTAGGCCTATCACTCCAGTACTCCATCACTCCAATAACAAACAACGTTCTATGGACAACTGATAATCCAATTGATAAAGAAACGCAATTTAAGGCCGTGTACAGTATAACTCACCGTAATATTCTAACCCATTAGGAAATTATTTCAAGGGGGGAGTGCGATCACGTCGTTTTTTAACTTTTCGTCTGGTGAAGAAACAGGAGGCAATTCCGATGAGAGACATGACGATAGCAAAGAAGGCGAATATATCCCCGAAACGGGTATAAAACGTAAAAGGAGATTTGGAAATATCAAGAGTCGCCTTCAGGACCTCGTTGGTGAATGGGTCGCTCTGGTCAATGATATTCCCATGAACTCCTATGAATGCGCTAAGGCCCG
>JAKLQB010000891.1 GCA_022013615.1 Desulfobacterales bacterium
CAGTGTGGACTATGTTGACGGTCTGTCGCCCAAGGCGCACCGCTTTCTGGCCGTGATCGTTTTTCTGGTTTTTCTGTTTGTTTTCGAACCGGTGCCCCTGCAGATTACGGCCCTCTGTATCGCCGTTCTGCTGGTCCTCACCGGTATGTCGGGCCTTAAGGATGCCTGGGCGGCCTATATGCACCCGGTGGTCGTTTTCATCATGAGCTGCCTGATTTACGCCATCGTCCTTGAAAAAGTCGGCATTACCAAACGGATGGGCTATTTTATCGCCCGAAAGGCCGGCGACAGCGTCACCCGTTTTACCTTCATCCTGGCCTGCGGTCTGGGCCTCGCCTCTACGGTCATGCACGATGCGGCCGCCACGGCCATTGCCGTTTCAGCCATGCTCCCGATGATGCGCGCCGCCGGGGTTAAGCCGCACACCAACACCGCGCGCTTCATGATGCTGTCACTCCCCTTCGCCTGTTCCTGCGGCGGCATGGGCACCTTGATCGGTGGCGGGCGCTGCATGGTTTCAGCCGCTTTTCTGAAAGAATTCACCGGGATTGAAATTACGTTTTTAGACTGGTTCGTCTTTGCGTTTCCCGCGGCACTGGTCACTATTCCCACGGCCGTTGCCGTGGTTTATTTCCTCTACCGCCCGGACCCGACCATCAAGTTGCCGAAGTTTGATGTGGAGACCGGACCGTTCACTTCTGCGGAAAAACGCGCCATCGGGATTCTCATTATCATCATGCTGGTTTGGTTGACCAAAAACTGGCACGGCCTTGATTATTCCCTGACCGGGCCGCTGGGTGTGGCCGCCCTGGTCGTCAGTGGCGTCCTGACCTGGGACGATATCCAGGAGCATCTGGAGTGGGGCACCACCCTGTTTATCTTCGGCGGGGGCCTGGCCCTGGGACTCGCCATGGAAGGCTCCGGCACGGCCAGGTATTTTGCCAGCCTGTTCTTCCCTCTTGTTAAAGGCGGTGGCTGGCTGCTTCTGTTTGCAGCCATCGGAGTATTCGGCGCACTGGTTACCAACGTCATGGCCAACGTGGCGGCTGCGGCCCTGATCATGCCCATTGCCCTGCCCCTGGCCGTGAAGGAAGGCGTCGATCCGCGCATCATCGCCCTGTGCCTGGGGATGGCGACCTCCTTTGCCATGATCCTGGTGATCGGCTGCCCACCCAACGCCATTGCCTATTCATTTAAGCAGTTTAAAGCCTTTGACCTGACCAAGGCCGGCCTGCTGGCCACGCCGATCTTGCTGGGGGTGTTGATTCTGGTTTCGGTCATCTGGTGGAAGTTGATTGGTCTAGTTTAAGGATCGGATATGGAATTCCAACTTTTACAAATCTTTGCATTTGCAATCAAACATTTTAACATATTTCAGCTTTGACCTCATATCGAACATGGCACTTGACCTCTATAAACTGATCCGGACCAACAAGAAGATTGTTATCTGGTTCGCTTTTTTCGGTTTGCTTTACCTTACACATAAGCTCTTCGGGCTTGTGTTCCTGACCTTTATCCTCTGTTATATTTTTCACAATATCATTCGGTTATTGGAAAACCGCATACGCTTTCCCCGGCGGTTGAGATTGGTGGCCGTTTATGTGGTTTTCGTATCTATGGTGGCGGGTGTGCTGCTGACCGTGGTGCCGCGAATAGCCTATGAAACGACGATCTTTGTAAAACAGTTTCCGGCAGCTTTAGATACATTGCATGGACGGCTGGACAATATGGCACTAAAGCAGCCTTCCATGGCGCCGCTGTTCATTGGGATGAAGGAGACCCTTACGGTCAAGAGCATGCTGGGAGTCAACCGGGAAATGCTGTTGGGGACGGTCGTCAAAATCTTTAACCAAATCACACACTACATCACCTATTTTTTCCTTGGAGTCCTGTTCAGTTTTTTCATCCTGTTCGACCTGCCCAATCTCATCAGAAAAACCCAGGCCTTGAGGCAGACGCGATTCCAGGCCATTTATGAAGAAATAGCCGATAGCGTCGTCAAGTTCTCCATGGTGGTCGGCGCGGCTTTTCAGGTCCAGATTGTCATTGCCCTCATCAATACGGCTCTCACCGCCCTGGGCTTGTGGTTATTGGAGATCGAGCCTATTGCGCTTTTATCCCTTATTGTTTTTTTTGCAGGATTGATTCCGGTGTTAGGGACCTTTATTTCTTCGGTACCCATTCTCCTGCTGGCCTTCAACAACCAGGGGTGGATACTGACCCTTAAGGCGGTAGGCATGATTGCCGTGGTGCACGCCGTGGAAGCCTATATCCTTAATCCAAACATCCTTTCAGCGGTCCTCAAGATCAACCCGGTCTTGACCCTCATCATTCTTTATATCGGTCACAGCCTCTTCGGTATCTGGGGCGTACTGCTGGGGGTTCCCGTTTCCGTTTATATCTACCGCTACGTCCTGTTAGCTGAGGATCAGATCGACGCAGAACCGGGGCCGCCGCGAGTGTTCTGAAGTGCCATTCACGTTTTTACATTCCCGGTCGGTGTTGATTTCAACGGGAAAGAGAACTTGCAGAGATTTTTAATTGTGAAGGGGATTTCTGAGGTAAAAAAATGATATTGGTGCTTTTTGGTGCAGGCCTTATCTTGCTGGTTATCGGTGCTGAAGCCTTGGTAAGAGGTGCGTCAAAGCTCGCAGCCGCAGTGGGGATATCACCATTAATCATAGGGTTGACCGTAGTGGCTTATGGGACCAGTGCCCCTGAAATGGCGGTCAGCGTAATGTCCGGATTGGCCGGGAATGCCGATATCGCAGTAGGAAATGTTGTTGGCAGCAACATCTTCAACGTGCTTTTTATCCTCGGCTTATCCTCCCTGATTACACCGCTGATTGTGTCCGCGCAATTGGTGCGCCTGGATGTGCCGATCATGATCGCCGTCTCGATTCTGACACTCATTTTGGGGGCAGATGGCAATTTTGGCCTCAGCAACGGTGTACTTTTATTTGGTTGTATGATTGGCTATATGGTGTTTCTTATCTATCAGAGCCGCAGGGAGGGTAAAGCATATCAAAACAAGGAGGTGCAGAATGCCTCCTCAAAAAAAACTATCACCTTGGGCAAATTTGCCGCAAATATCGGTCTGATCTTAATGGGTCTATTTATGCTCGTTCTCGGCTGCAACTGGCTCGTTAAAGGAGCCGTAACGATTGCCCAGTATTTTGGAATCAGTCAGCTCGTGATAGGCCTTACCATCGTTGCAGTCGGAACGTCCCTGCCGGAGATGGCCACGTCGGTTGTGGCGGCCATCCATGGTGAACGCGACATCGCGGTAGGAAATGTTGTCGGAAGCAATATATTCAACATCCTGGGTGTGCTCGGGCTGTCCGCGATCTTAACTCCGGGTGGGATCGGGGTCTCAGTCATCGCTTTGCGCTTGGACATTCCAATCATGATCGCAGTTGCAGTCGTCTGTCTGCCCATATTTTTTACAGGCAATGTCATTTCACGATGGGAAGGCGGCCTTTTCCTTGCTTATTACCTGGTTTACACCCTCTATCAGATCCTATCAACGACCTCAAATGCCATGTTGCCGACATTCACCAGGGCTATGCTGTGGGTCGTCATCCCGTTAACAGCACTTACCCTGATGTTTTTTCTTCTGCGCACCATTCGCATTAAAAGATAGAATAAAGTCAGATGACATAAAATCCTGTAAACGAGCAATAGGTGTCAGGCCTACACAGTTGACAGATATAATAAAGGGGTCAAGCCTGCCGTTGACTCTTGTATAAAGTTAATAAGAGACACGGCAGATTTGCCCCTTCATAGTACAGTAATCAGTATCGCAGAAAGAGTGAAACAAGAAATCGGAAGGAATAGAAACTTTAAAAACTGTATTCATGAATTAACCAGAAACCTTAATAAGAGTCAATGCCAGACCCTTTACTGTAATTGCGAATCGTAGCACTAAGCAATCTCACTCCGAAACCCGTTCCACCGGGACCGCAGTAAGCACTTTCCGATTTAAGATAAGCCGGGCCGGCTATGTCGATATGTGCCCAGCGGGTATCGGCGACAAACTCCGAAAGAAAGAG